>JASHQO010000448.1 GCA_030039105.1 Xanthobacteraceae bacterium | reverse complement strand
TGCTGGCGGACTGGTTGGCCTGCTGGGCGTTCTCGGCGTTCTTCTTCACCGTCGCCGAAATCTCTTCCATCGAGGCCGACGTCTCCTCCAGGCTCGCCGCCTGCTCCTCGGTGCGCTGCGACAGGTCCGTCGTGCTCGCAGATATCTCGCCCGAGGCGTTCGTTACCTCCCGCGCCGCAGACTTGATCCCGGCGATGGTCGTCGAGAGCCGATCCGCCATGGTATTGGCGTCGGTCTTGAGTTGGGCGAAGGCGCCCTGATAGTCCGCGGTGATGCGTGGCGTCAGGTCACCCTCTGCCAGCGCGCTCAGCATGCGCACCATGTCGTTGAGCGCGTCGGCGACGTTCTCGCACAGGCTGTTCATCGCCGTGGCGAGCGCGAGCATGAAGTCCTTCTTGCCCTGAGTCGGCACGCGCTTGGCGAAGTCGCCCGCCAGCGCCGCTTTGACGAGGGCATCGATTTCCGCCTCGATGGCCTTTTCCGCCGTCTCGTTCTTCCATTCGACGACGGTGCCGGCGCGGTGATTGTCCTTGTCCATGACCGCGGTTGCGACCAAGTGGAATTTCTGCGTTCCCACCGCGATGCGACTCTCGTGGGTGCCGATGAGCGTGTCGAGCATCTTGCGCTGATGGGCCGGGTTCTTATGGAACGTGTCCATATTGGCGCCCATAAGCTTGCCGGCGTCGAAGTTCGGCAGCACCTTGCGCAACTCGGCTTCGGTGTCGGCCATCATCTGGCGCAAGGTGGTGTTCATGTAGATGATGTTGTAGTTCTCGTCGGCGAGCATCACGTTGGCGCGCACGACGTCGAGCGCGGTGCGGATGCGGGTATTGGCCATGTCGGCGTCCCGGGTGGCGCGGATCACCACCGCCGCCTTGGCCAGCGAACCGATCTCGTCGCCGCGATCGATACCGGCAATCTCGATCTTGGTATTGCCCTTGTCGATTTCGCCGAGAGTCTCGACGATCTTGCGGATCGGCTTGGCGATCGAGAGCGCGCCGAAGATGGCTGAACCGATCAGAATGATGATGGCAGCAACGCTGGCCGACGTGACGATGAACTGCGCAAACGAAAGTGATCGTGCGACGTTCTCTTCTTCCTCGGCAACGCGCCGCTCGGCGCGCTCGACTGCTTCGTTGGCGGTTTTTTCCGCTTCCGCCGCCATCGGCAGCGTACGCTCGATCACGACCTGCGACAGCTTGCGTTGCAGGGCGGCGATCTCCTGGCCGGCCGCATCGGCCGCCTCGGCGGCACCGCCGGGCATTTGCTTGGACCGAAAATCGATGATTTGGGTCTGTATCGCCGCGATGTCCTTGATGCCGGCGTTGTAGTCCTCGACCAGGCGGGCCAGTTTCTCGTAGCCCGCCTTGGTCTCGGCACTCAGGCTCTTTTCTGCCAGCGGCGCGACGAAGTTGTGCGCCGCTTTATAACGATCGTTCGCGTTCTTGAGCGCCGACTGCAGCGCCTCATTGGTGTCGGCGAGCCGAAGGTCACGCGCACCGACCTGCATGCCACGAATCGAAGCTTTGGCCGACAATGTCCCGACAAGCTGTTCGATTTCGAGCTTACTGATACTGCTCGACTTCCTTATCGTATTGCTGCCCGACCACTGAGCCGCGATGATGCCGAGCACCAGCACGATCGCCATCCCGGACATGATGGCCAATTTCGTTCCGATGCGGACGTTCGACAGTCTCAACATGGTTGGGTCCCTTAGTCAGCAAGCTGGCGACCTTCTCAGATGTTACGCGCAGGCGGCAGCGGCAAAGGCCGAAGATGCATTCGATCGCCTTCAATTCCCCTTGGCGGCAGCTTGGCGGAGAGCGGCGGGAGCCTGATCGTCTATATCGAGCGGGACCGACAGCAGCCTTGAGAGATCGATCAGCGCGATCATCGAACCTTCGATGGTCGCCAGGCCCGAGAGGAATTCCGCGCTCGATGACTGCGCGATGCGCGGCACCGGCTGGATCTGGATGTCGTCGAGCGACACGATGTCCAGGACCCGGTCGGCGAGCAGACCGATCTGTTTCGCGGCGATCTGCACGATGATGACGATGTGCAGCGGCGTCGCTTCCGTCAGTCCCTGGCCGAAGCGGCAGCGCAGGTCGATGATCGGCACGATGACGCCGCGCAGGTTGAGCACGCCGCGGACATAATCCGGTTGCCCGGGTAGGTGCGTAATCGCGGTCCAGCCCTTGATCTCGCGCACCGCCATGATGTCGACGCCATATTGGTCGTCGCCGATGGCGAAGCTGATCAGTTGCGCCGGTGTCGCGGCGCGCGGCGCGCCTTCATGGGAGAGCGCGGCGGCGTCAAGCGAGTCGGGATGGGCGGATAGTGCAGTGGCTGGCTGGTTCATGGCACTCAACGACTGGTTCGTTTCATCGGACTGTCACCTGCGCACCATTTCCATTTCGAAGGCACTCCGCGAATGGGATGGGACGGTGCTGGTGACAGCTTCAGGGCTCAGAACTCTTTCCAGTCCTGGTCGGCGTTGACGGCGGTAGCAATGGCGGCCTGCATGCGGCCGACCGGACCACCGGAGCCGTTGGCCCCGGCGGCGACGCGCTTGGGCATCGGTTGCGGCTTGGCCGCCGCAACGGCGCGCTTCGGCGCCGTAGACTGCGGCTTGGCGGCTGGCGCCTTGGCAGCCGGCGCCTTGGCGTCCTGGGCCGGCCGCTGCAGCGGCGACATGCCGTCGGCGTCGGCGCTGTCGATGCGGAAGGCCGCAACCCGGTCGTTCATCGCCTTGGCCTGATGCTCCAGCGTCTTCGCCGTCGCCGCATTCTCCTCCACCAGCGCCGAGTTCTGCTGCGTCACCTCGTCCATCTGCGTCAGCGCCTTGTTGACCTGCTCGATGCCGCTGGCCTGCTCGGCCGACGCATGGGCAA
>JASHQO010000040.1 GCA_030039105.1 Xanthobacteraceae bacterium | reverse complement strand
CGCGGCCGCCTGCATGGCGTCGGTGTCGAGCCGCCGCGGCACCCGCCAGGCGCGGTTCTGATCGAGGGCGAGATCGGCACGACGATTGGCGATGCGGTAGAGATAGTGCCGCTTGGTTGCGGAGAAGCGCGCGTCGAAATCGTCCGCCGCTCGCTCGACCGCGAGCACCGCGATCGGCTGCGGGCGCAGGTGAAAATTCATCGCGTCGCGCACGTTGTCGACGTCCCAATCCTTGGTCAGATCGACATGGGCCACTTGGCCGAGCGCGTGCACGCCGGCGTCGGTGCGCCCGGCGCCCTGCACCGCCACGCGCTCGCCGGTAAAGGCGAAGATCGCGTCCGTGAGCGCGCCCTGGATGGTCGGGCCGTTGTCCTGGATCTGCCAGCCGACATAGGGCGTGCCGTCATATTCGATGGTGAGCTTGTAGCGCGGCATGGCGGGCTCAACCCAGCACGGTTGCGGGCGCCACCGGCGTGCCGCGCAAGAACTCGTCCGCCGCCATCGGCTGCTTGCCGGCGCGCTGCAATTGCAAGAGCCGCACGGCGCCGCTGCCGCAGGCCACTGTGAGCTTGTCATCGAGCACGCGGCCCGGCGCGCCGGCGCCTTTGCCCTTGGTCGTGCGCAGGATTTTCACGCGGCCGGCGCCCGCCAACTCGCACCAGGCGCCTGGAGACGGCGACAAACCGCGACAATGATTGTGAACTTCCTTCCAGGGCCTGGTCCAGTCGATGCGGGTCTCGGCCTTGTCGATTTTGCTGGCGTAGATCGCGCCTGCGGCGGCCTGCGGCGTCAGTTGCAGTTGCCCCTTCTCCAACGCGCCGAGCGCGCGCAGCATCAGGTCGGCGCCGAGCCGCGCCAGCGTGTCGTGCAATTCGCCGGTGGTCGTATCGGCGCCGATCGGCACATGCTCGGCCATGGCGATGGCGCCGGTGTCGAGACCTTCGTCCATCTTCATCACCATGACGCCGGTCTCCTTGTCGCCGGCCATGATGGCGCGATGGATAGGCGCCGCGCCGCGCCAGCGCGGCAGCAGGGAAGCGTGCAGGTTGAAACAGCCGAGTGGAAAAGTTTCGAGGATCGCTTGCGGCAGGATGAGCCCGTAGGCCACCACCACGGCGGCGTCGGCGCCGTGGGCGCACATGGCCGCGGCGGCGTTCGGCTCCTTCAAGGTCTTCGGCGTGAAAATCGGCAAACCGAACCGGTCGGCCTCCTGGGCAACCGGGCTTGGCGTGAGCTCCAGTCCACGCCGGCCGCCCGGCTGCGGCGCGCGCGTATAGACCGCAGCGATGTCATGGCCAGCGCCGTGAATCTCGATGAGCGCCGGTACCGCAAAGTCCGGCGTCCCCATAAAGACGAGGCGGAGCGCCACTCACTCCTCCACCTTCTTTGCCGCCTTGCTGAACTTCTTGATGACCCGGTCGCGCTTGAGCTTGGAGATATAGTCGATGAACAGCACGCCGTTGATGTGGTCGATCTCGTGCTGCAGGCAGGTGGCGAGCAAGCCCTTGACCTCGGTCTCGTGCGCCTTGCCATCGAGGTCGAGATACTTGACCTTGACCTCGGCCGGCCGCTCGACCTCCTCGTAATATTCCGGGATCGACAGGCAGCCTTCCTCGTATTTGGATTTTTCCGACGATGCCCAGGTCACCTCGGCGTTGATGAATACCTGCGGCTTGTGATCCCCCTCCTTCTTCGACAGGTCGAGGATGATCACGCGCTTGGGTATGCCGATCTGGATTGCCGCGAGCCCGATGCCGGGAGCCTTGTACATGGTCTCGAACATGTCATCGACCAGCGCGCGGATGTCGCCGTCGATGTGCTTGATCGGCTCGGAGACGAGCCGCAACCGCTTGTCCGGGAGCTTGATGATGTCGCGCACTGCCATGGCGGGCCATGTAAGGGCTGGGGAAAGCGCGGTCAATCGGCGCGATTTCCGATCGCCGTGCGCTTGATCGATTGACTGTGAGCGGCTATGGATGTTCACTATTCGTTCACTGGTCGCCCATTAGTGCTGGCAGGCGCGGCCACGGCGAATCGCGTAGGCCAGTGGCATCGGGACAGCGCAGAGGTGCTGGAATGACGGACAGCCTGCCGATCATCGCCGTCGTGGCCGTCGCGGTGGCCAGCGCCGCGCTGGCCATCATGGCGATCGTGCTGCGGCGCAACCGGAACGCGCCCGATCCCCGTGCCGCCATGGTGGACCAGCTCGCGCACGACCAGAGCGAAGCCGCGGCGCGGCTCGAGGCCATGATCGGGCTCCTTGCCAGGGGCCAGAGCCAACTCCAGCACGCGGTCAACGAACGGCTCGATTCGGTGTCGAGCCGGCTCGGCGATTCGCTGGAGAAGACCAAGCAGACGACGGCGGAGAATCTGCAGAAGCTCAACGAGCGGCTCGCCGTCATCGACAATGCGCAGAAGACCATTACGGCGCTGGCGAGCCAGGTGACTTCGCTTCAGGGCGTGCTCGCCAACAAGCAGTCGCGCGGCGCGTTCGGTCAGGGCCGCATGGAAGCGATCGTCGAGGACGGCCTGCCGAAGGGCTCCTATGGGTTTCAGGAAACGCTGTCGAACCGCACCCGTCCCGACTGCTGCGTGTATCTGCCCGACAGCCGGCCGCTGGTGATCGACGCCAAGTTTCCGCTCGAGGCCGTCACCGCCTATCGCGACGCCAAGTCCGACGACGAGCGCAAAGCTGCCGCGCAGCGCCTGCGCGCCGACGTCGGCAAGCATGTCGCCGACATCGCCGGCAAATATCTGATCCCCGGCGAGACCCAGGAGATGGCGTTCATGTTCGTGCCGTCGGAATCGGTCTATGCCGATTTGCACGAGGATTTCGACGACGTGGTGCAGAAGGCGTTCCGCGCCAAGATCGTCATCGTCTCGCCGTCGCTGTTGATGCTCGCCATCCAGTTGGTGCGGCAGAGCCAGCGCGATGCGCGCATGCGCGAGGCGGCCGACCAGATCCGCGACGAGGTCGGTCGGCTGATGAAAGACGTGGGCCTCCTTGGCGACCGCATCCGCAAGCTGCAGAGCCATTTCGCCCAGGCCAACGAGGACGTGCGGCAGTCGCTGATCTCGGTCGAGAAGATCGAAGGCCGCGGCGAGCGCATCCTCGAAGTCGAGTTCGGCGGC
>JASHQO010000447.1 GCA_030039105.1 Xanthobacteraceae bacterium | reverse complement strand
ACGATACGGTCGTCACCGAGACGCCGACCCAGAAGATTCCCAACGACCGGGCTGTGTTTTCCGGTCTCGACAAGATTACCGGCCGCATCATTTCGTTCGACGCGGCGATCAACGAGACGGTACAGTTCGGCGCGCTGCAGGTCACGGCGCGCGCCTGCTACACGCGCCCGCCGACCGAAGCGACCAATACCGACGCCTTCGTCGAGGTCGACGAGGTGACGCTCAAGGGCGAGATCAAGCGCATATTTACCGGATGGATGTTCGCCTCGAGCCCGGGCCTGCACGCCGTCGAGCATCCGATCTATGACGTGTGGCTGACCGATTGTTCCCAGCCGGAGGTCGCGCAATCGCCCGCAGCGCCTGCTCCTGCGGCGGCCGGCCAGCCCGCGCCAAGACAAGCGCGCCAGCCGATCACGCCGCAGGCGGCGGCGCAGCCGCCGCGTCGGCCCGCTGTGCCGGTAATCCAACCGTCGTCGACGCCAGCGCCGGTCACCAACGACTGACGACGATTACTCGTTCTTGAGGCTGGCCAGCGCCGTGGCGCCCTCGACCGGCCGGTCCATGGCGAGCGCAGTAAAATTGCCTTCGCCGACCAGCGCTGCATCGAGCAATTTGTGATAGGCCGGCCGCGTTACCTCGATGGCGCCGAAGGTGCGCAGGTGCTCGGTGACGAATTGGGTGTCGAGCAGACGGTAGCGACCGGCTTTCAGTCGCGCCACCAGGTGCACCAGGGCGACCTTCGAGGCATCACGGACGCGGTGAAACATGCTCTCGCCAAAGAACGCCCGGCCGAGGCTGACGCCATAGAGACCGCCGACCAGCGTTTTGCCCTCATAGACCTCGACGGTGTGGCAATCGCCGCGCTCGTAGAGCTTGCGGTAGAGATTATGGATGCGGCCGTTGATCCAGGTTCGGCTGCGCCCCGGCGCCGGCTGTGCGCAACCTTCGATGGTGGCATCGAAGTCCCGGTCGACCGCGACGGTAAAGCGATCGGAGCGCACGGTCCGCGCCAACCGGTCCGGCACGTGGAAGCGGTCCAGCGGAATGACGCCGCGCCGCTCCGGCTCGATCCAGTACAGCGCCGGATCGTCGGCGCTTTCGGCCATGGGAAAGATGCCGCAGGCATAGGCCTTGAGCAGCACCTCCGGCGTGATGTCGATGAGCGCAGATTCGCGGCTGGCCATGGAACTCCGTTTAGCCGGCTCTCGGCGCCCGGTTCAAGAGCTGCCGCCTGCGGCCACCTCGTCGGTGTTGAAGCGGCCCATGGCGAAAAGTTCCATTGCCCGCATTAACCGTCTGCAAACCATACCGCGTTTAAGATTTTAATTAGCTTGAACGCATCCTGACGTTGCGCGTTGCGTCGACATGACAATGCAAGCGCGTCGAGCCGCTAAGATGAAACCGACCGCTACAGAATCTCAGCCGATCCGCGTGCTGTTCGTTGAGGACGAGGTCCTGGTCAGCGAGTGGGTCGTGCAGTCGCTGTCGGACCAGGGTTTTGCCGTGCAGGCTGTCACCACCGCCGCCGACGCGCTCAAGCATCTGGAAGCGGCCCAGGTCGACGTCCTGTTCACCGACATCAATTTGCCGGGCGGTATGGACGGAGCGGCGCTGGCCCGTCGCGCCCGCCAATTGCGGCCGCAGTTGCCGGTGTTGTACGCCTCGGCGCGGGCGACCATGCTGGCGCCGGATGCGCGGGTGCCAGGCGCCATCATCGTGCCGAAGCCGTACGAACCGAGATTGGTCGGCCGATTGCTGATGGCAGCGCTGCGCAGCTCCGCCGTCGAAGCGCCGGCCTGAATGGTGCTCACTCCTTGAGGGCGCCACGCGCCAAGAACTCTTCCAGCCAGTGGATGTGGTAGTCGCCGTCGATGATATCCTTCTCCTGCGCCAGCGCGCGGAACAGGGGAATGGTGGTCTCGATGCCGTCGACGACGAATTCGTCCAGCGCGCGCCGCAGCCGCATCAGGCATTCGCTGCGCGTCTTGCCGTGGACGATGAGCTTGCCGACCAGCGAGTCGTAGAACGGCGGGATCGCGTAGCCGTGATAAACCGCCGAGTCGACCCGCACGCCCAGGCCCCCCGGCGGATGGTAGTGTACGATCTTGCCCGGCGACGGCCGGAACGACACCGGGTTTTCCGCATTGATCCGGCACTCGATGGCGTGGCCGTGAAATTTGACGTTGTCCTGGGTCAGCGTCAGATCGTTGCCGGCGGCCACGCGAATTTGTTCGACCACGAGATCGATGTCGGTGATCATCTCGGTCACCGGATGCTCGACCTGAATGCGCGTGTTCATCTCGATGAAGCTGAACTTGCCGTCCTCATACAAGAACTCGACGGTGCCGACGCCGAGGTATTTGATGTCCCGCATCGCCTTGGCGACCACCGCGCCGATGTCGTCGCGGGCCGCGGTATTGAGCGCCGGCGAGGGGCCTTCCTCCCAGACCTTCTGATGCCGCCGCTGCAGTGAGCAATCGCGCTCGCCGAGATGGATGGCGCGGCCCTTGCCATCGCCGAGCACCTGGATCTCGATGTGGCGCGGCTGCTCCAGATATTTTTCCAGATAGACGGTGTCGTCTCCGAACGCGGCCTGCGCCTCGGCGCGCGTCAGCGCAAGGCCACCGGCCATCTCGTGCTCGGCACGGATGACCTTCATGCCGCGGCCGCCGCCGCCGGCAGCGGCCTTGAGCATCAACGGAAAGCCGATGTCGCGCGCTAGGCGGAAGGCGTCGGCGTCGGAGGCGACGCCGCCGTCCGAGCCCGGGACGACCGGAATGCCGAGCCCCTGCGCGGCGCGTTTGGCCGCGATCTTGTCACCCATCAGGCGGATGTGCTCCGGGCGCGGGCCGATGAAGTGGACGTTGTGCTCGCCGAGAATCTCGGCGAAGCGGGCGTTCTCGGACAGAAAGCCGTAACCGGGATGCACCGCGTCCGCGCCGGTGATCTCGCAGGCGGCCAGCAGCGCCGGAATATTGAGGTAGCTGTCCTTGGCCGGCGGCGGCCCGATGCACACGCTTTCGTCGGCGAGCCGTACGTGCATGGCGTCTTCGTCGGCGGTCGAGTGCACCGCGACCGTCGGGATGCCGAGCTCCTTGCAGGCGCGCAGAACCCGCAATGCGATTTCCCCACGGTTGGCAATGAGGATTTTATCGAACATCGAGAACCGTCACTCGATGATCATCAGCGGCTCGCCATATTCGACCGGCTGGCCGTCCTCGACCAGAATCTGAATTACGGTGCCGGACCGCGGCGCCGTGATCTGGTTCATGGTCTTCATCGCCTCGATAATGAGCAGCGGTTCGCCGGTGCGCACCTGGGTGCCCACTTCGACAAACGGCCGGGCGCCGGGTGCCGGGCCGCGATAGACGGTGCCGACCATTGGCGAGGTGACGGCGCCGGGATGCTGAGCGGGGTCGACCGACGCGGCGCCGGGCGTCGCCGCGGCCTGCGTGGCGGCAGGAAGCGCCTCCGCGCGTGGCCTCGGCGCGGCAGCGGCAGCGTGGCGGGCGACCCGGATCGACACGCCGTCGCGTTCGAACTCGATCTCGGTGAGCCCGGTCTCATCGAGCAGCTTCGCCAAGTCGCGAATGACATCATGGTCGACGGCCAGTGTCTTCGGCATGGACGGACTTCCGGGCTTGCGCGCCACGATCAATCCTTGGCTTCGATCATCGAAGCGATGCCGGCGATGGCGAGTGCGTAGCCCTGCACGCCGCAGCCGGCGATCACCGCGCGCGCCGCCTTGGAGATGTAGGAGTGATGGCGATACTCCTCGCGCTTATGGATGTTGGTGATGTGCACTTCGATGATCGGCACTTCCAGCATGAACAATGCATCGAGAATGGCGATCGACGTCGTGGTGTATCCGGCTGGATTGATGACCAGACCGACCGCCTTCTTGGCGTGCGCCTCCTGAATCCAGTCGACGATCTCGCCCTCGTGGTTGGACTGGCGGAAGACCACGGTGAGGCCGTGCTGCTTCGCGGCGGCGCGGCAGAGCTTCTCCACATCCGCGAGCGTGGCGCGGCCGTAAAGCTGCGGCTCCCGCGTGCCCAGAAAATTGAGATTGGGTCCGTTCAGGACATAGACGGTCTTCGGCATTTTTGCGGCGCTTCCGGCTCGAGATCATGGCGGGCAGGCGCCCGCCGCGCCCGACCAGTTTATAAGGAAGGGTTTTGCAAAGGGGAAGCCGGAATGCCGGCGCGGACAGGCGCCGCGATGAAACCGGAAATCCGCCACCGCCACCTCGCGACGGCACCATGAAGCGCAACAACATTGACGGCGCGACTATTATTGAGAGGGGTGAATCTGAGCAAGTGAGTGCGGTATAAAAAAGCCCTCCCCCGAAACATGGGAGAGGGCTCTTTGCTAACCGATGATCAGGACGCTTACTTCTGTGCCGCCATCTTCTCCTTCAGCGCGTCGACGCCGACGGCGCCGACCACCAATTCGCCGCCGACCACGTAGCTCGGCGTGCCGTTGACGCCGATCGCATCAGCAAGCTTCATATCTTCGTCGATCGTCGCCTTCACTTCGTCGCTGTTCATGTCTTTCTCGAGCCGCGCCATGTCGAAGCCGACCTCCTTGGCGACCGCAAGCGCCCGTGCCTTGTCGGCCGGGCCGCGCCCGCCCAAGAGCTTCTGGTGAAATTCGATGTATTTCTTTCCGGTCGGATCCTGCATCCGCGCCGCGACCGCGACGTGCGCCGCCTCGACCGAGCCCTCGCCCAGGACCGGGAATTCCTTGAGGACGAATCTGAGGTTCGGGTCGCTCTGCAACAGCGTCAGCATGTCGGGCAGCGCCTTCTTGCAATAACCGCAGTTGTAATCGAAGAACTCGACCATGGTGGTGGTGCCTTGCGGATTGCCGAGCACCACCTGGTGCGGCGAATTGAACAGCGTAGCGTTGTTGTCCTTGATCGACGTACGCGCCTTCTCGGCATCGGCTTCCTGTTGCTTCTTGTCGAGCGCATTCATGGCGTCTTGCAGCACCTCGGGATGCGCGAGCAGGTATTCCTTGACGATGCCTTCGATCTGCTGCCGCTGATCGTCGGAGAAAGTCTGTTGCGCCGACGCCGGCGCTGCAAACAGCATTGCGGCCGCGATCAGCGACGCCAACAGGGCGGGGCGCGGCCGCATCGAAATGAGAGGGGTCATGGCAAATCCTTCCGTGCTTACTTTCGCAGAGGGTTCTGGCTGAGGTTTTTGTTGAACGCAACGATATCGTCGGCGCGCACCCAGCCGGGCGACCCGATAGGAAAGCGCTCCTTGGCGCGCGCTGCAAGCTCGCGCGCGGTCTTGTTGTCGCCGCGGGCGAAAGCGGCCTGTGCCGAGGCGAGGTCGGCGTCGGCATAATCATTCTTGCGGCCGTAGGCCATGGCCAGTTGCAGGTAGGCGTCGCTCGACTCCGGCTCCTTGGCGAGCGCGGCTTTGAGAAGCGGTATCGCCTGTTCCGACATTTTGGCATCGTTGGTAGCGACCAGCGCCTGTCCCAACAAGATTTGGATGAGGGCGGGGTCGGGCGCGAGCTGCACAGCGCGCCGCAACGGCGGGATCGCCTCGGCGGGATGTCCGCCTTCGAGCAGTGCCTGGCCCTTGAGCTCGTAGAAATACGGATTATTCGGCTCGGCGGCGATCAGGCCGTCGATCTGGGCGACCGCGCCGCGCATGTCGCCGAACCGGTAAGTGGAGATGGCGCGCGCGTAACGCGCCGGCAGGCCGGTGTCGGACAGCGGATAGCGGCGCAGCACTGCGTCCGGCCGCTCGATGAAGCCGTACATCTTCGCTCGCATCATGTCGTGGCGGAATTGCAGCTCCGGCGGATCCTTCTTGTCCCAGTATGGTGTCTTCACCAACTCGGCGAGGGCGTCCATGCGCTCTTGCGGCATCGGATGGTTCTGCGCGTAGGGATCGACGTATTGCGCCTGGAACATACCTTCATCGGCGAAGCGCTTGAACGTGTCGTACATGCCCTTGGCCGACTGGCCGGTCATGGTGAGGAAGCGCACGCCGGCGCGGTCGGCCGATTCCTCTTGGCCGCGCTGGTAGGACAACAGCCGGTTCTGGATGTAGGCGGTCGGACCGGAGACGACCGCGCCGCCGACATTGGCCAAGTCTGCGTTGTTGGAATGGGCGCCGGCGGCCACCGCGCCAACGCCGAGTAGCATGGCGATGATTGCAGCGGTCTGCGCGTTCGCCAACTCCTGGCGCATCTTGGACAGATGGCCGCCGACGATGTGGCCGGTCTCGTGAGCGAACACGCCGATCAATTGATTGGGCGTTGTGGCCTGCATCAGCGCGCCGGCATTCACGAAGATATGGTGCGCATCCATGACGAAGGCGTTGAACGACTTGTCGCTGATGATGACGACCTGGATGTTCTGGTTGGTCAAGCCCGCGACTTTGAGGATCGGGCCAACGTAGTCGCGCAAAAGCTGCTCGATCTCGGCATCGCGAATCATCGGGATGCCAGCCTGGGAGCCGTTCTGCGCATGCGCCGGCATGCCGGCGAGCGCGATCGCTGCCGCAGTAGCAAGCGCCACGGCGCGAGAAGCTGGTCTCATCGGTCGCACCTTGCTAGGAGGTCTCGCGAGATTCATCTGGATGGTGTCGGGCCTTAAGGGCCCAAGCTATGGACGCAACCGGTTACGGTCAACAGCGGGTCCGGGCGCTCGCCGCAGCGCAGCCGAGGGTCACAAGACCCGCTGAATACGGCAGCAGCGGGGCGATGCCGGAGCCCCTAAATTTCGGGACGTAAAGGCGAATTTATGCTCGAAAAGGCTCGACACCTGTTGCAGCCCTCGGCCCGCAGCGCAGTGCCGCCGTTCATGGTGATGGACGTCATGGCGGCCGCGGCGCGGCTCGAAGCACAGGGCCGCCGCATCATTCACATGGAAGTCGGCCAGCCCGCCGCTGGCGCGCCGGCGATGGCCCTCGCTGCAGTGCGCGCCGCGCTCTCGGCCAGCCCGCTCGGTTATACCGAAACGCTCGGCATCGCCTCGCTGCGCCGGCGCATCGCGCGAGCTTATGGCGAATGGCATGGCCTCGACATCGACCCGGCCCGCATCGTCGTCACCACCGGCTCGTCCGGCGGATTCGTTCTCGCGTTTCTCTCAGCCTTCGAAGCCGGCAACCGCGTCGCTGTGGCGCTGCCGGGCTATCCGCCTTACCGCCATATCCTTTCAGCGCTCGGCTGCGAGCCGGTATTGATCGAGACGAGCGCGCCGACGCGCTGGTCGATCACCGCCGAAGCGCTGCTCGCCTTGCACCGGGACAAGCCGCTCCAGGGCGTGATCGTCGGCTCGCCGGCCAATCCGACCGGCACCATGATGACGGCGCCGGCGCTCGCCGAGCTGATCCATTGCGCCAACGACGCCGGCATCACATTCATTTCGGACGAGATCTATCACGGTCTCGACTATGCGTTCGCGGCGGCGAGCGCCGCGTGCATCGCTGACGACGTCATCATCATCAACTCATTCTCGAAATATTTTTGTATGACCGGCTGGCGCATCGGCTGGATGGTGGCGCCGCCGTCGCTGGTGCGCGCGGTAGAGCGACTGCAGGGTAATCTCGCGATTTCGGTGCCGACACTGTCGCAGATTGCGGCCGAAGCGGCGTTCGATGCGCGTGTTGAACTGACAAAAGTAAAGGAAGGCTACCAGGAGAACCGCCGCATTCTCGTCGAGGGCTTGCCGCGAGCCGGGCTCGATTCATTCCTGCCCGCGGACGGCGCCTTTTACCTCTACGCCGACGTATCGCGGTTCTCGACCGACAGCTTCGCGTTTGCAACGCATATGCTCGAAGAGGCCGGCGTGGCGGCGACGCCCGGCGTCGATTTCGATCCGCTGCACGGACGGAATTTCCTGCGCCTGTGTTACGCCGGAGCGCGAGAGGAGATGCACGAAGCGGTGGAGCGGATCGACACCTGGCTGAAGGGTGGACCGCGGTGAATTTGTCCGATAACGCGCTGGTGCTGTTTTCAGGCGGTCAGGATTCGACGGTGTGCCTGGCCTGGGCGCTGCAGCGCTTTGCCCGCGTCGAGACGGTCGGATTCGACTATGGACAGCGCCATGCCGTCGAGCTTACGGTGCGGCCGCGCATCCGCGAGCGGCTCGCGCAACTGTCGCCGCAATGGCGCGAGAGGCTCGGCGACGATCACGTCGTGAAGATCGACGCCCTTGCGGCGATCTCGGACACCGCGCTCACGCGCGAGATCGCGATTGGAATCTCCGCGTCCGGGCTACCGACCACTTTCGTGCCGGGGCGCAATCTGGTGTTCTTCGCCTTTGCCGGTGCGGTCGCCTATCGGCGTGGCACGAGACACCTCGTTGCCGGCATGTGCGAGACCGACTGTTCCGGCTATCCGGATTGCCGCGACGACACCATCAAGGCGATGCAGCTTGCGCTATCGCTCGGCATGGATCGCCGCCTCGTCATCCACACCCCGCTGATGTGGATCGATAAGGCGGCCACCTTTGCCTTGGCGCAGGACATCGGCGGCGCGCCGCTGGTCGATGTCCTTCTCGCCGAGACCCACACCTGCTATCTCGGCGACCGCGAGCACCGCCACGATTGGGGCTTTGGCTGCGGCGAGTGCCCGGCCTGCCGGTTGCGCGCCGAGGGCTTTGCCAAGTGGAAGAAGGCCGCATGACATCGCGACAACAGAGCCGGCGCCGGCGCGAGGGCATCGTTTTTCTGGTTCTGTTCGCGCTGACCATCCCAGTCGCCAACTGGCTGATCGGTCATGTCGGCACTAGCTGTATCCCGCAGGGGCCCTGCGTCTTGCCGGTCGCGCCCGGCCTGATGGCGCCGTCGGGCGTCATGATGGTCGGCGCGGCGCTGGTGCTGCGCGACTTGGTGCAACGCCGGCTCGGTGCTTTGATGTCGGCGCTGGCGATCCTGCTCGGCGCGGCCATTTCGACAGTGCTGGCGCCGCCATCGCTGGTGCTCGCCTCCGGCGTCGCCTTCCTGCTCTCCGAGTTTGCCGATCTCGCAGTCTATACGCCGCTGGCGCGGCGCCGGCTGGTGGCGGCCGTGGTGGCTTCGGGAGTCACCGGACTCGTGATCGACTCGATCGTCTTCCTCTGGCTCGCCTTCGGCTCGCTCGATTTCCTGGCCGGGCAGGTGGTCGGCAAGGGGTGGATGGTGCTGCTGTCGATTCCGTTCGTCGCCTGGCTGCGCCGCCGCGACGAACGGCTCGGCGTGGTTCCGGCATGATGTTTTTCAAGCGAGGCAGGCCATGAGCGAGGCGTTGTTCGACATTCTGCGCAAGGTAACCACGGCGACGATCACCACGATGCTCCTGAA
This sequence comes from Xanthobacteraceae bacterium, assembly GCA_030039105.1. Taxonomy (GTDB): domain Bacteria; phylum Pseudomonadota; class Alphaproteobacteria; order Rhizobiales; family Xanthobacteraceae; genus BOG-931. The sequence continues at coordinate 8,183 of JASHQO010000447.1, read as the reverse complement.
AAAAGGCATTCGGCGCTGCTGGATGAACGGGCCGAAGCCGCTCACCCCGAACGGCGAGCGCATCGTCGGGCCGGCATTCACGCTGCGCTTCGTGCCGGTGCGCGAGGATCTGGCGACGCCGGAGAGCTGGGCACATCCGATCTCGACCCGCGGCGCCATCGAGGACATGCCGGAGGGCGTCGTTGCCGTCGCCGATGCCATGGCAGTGCCGAGCGCCGGCATTTTCGGCGACATCTTATGCGCACGGATGAAAAAGCGGAATGTTGCGGCGTTGGTCACCGACGGCGTCATGCGCGACCGTGCCGGCGTGTTGATGAGCGCCCTGCCGGTGTGGTGCTCAGGGGTCGCGGCGCCGGCATCGGTCAACGGCCTGACCTTCGTCGGCTGGCAGCAACCGATTGCTTGCGGCGGCTGCGCCATCTTCCCCGGCGACGTTATCGTGTGCGACGATGACGGCGCCGTCGTCATTCCGCAAAAACTGGTGGAATTCGTCGCCCACGAGGGCGCCGAGCACGAGCTCTATGAAAGCTGGGTGTTCAGCGAGGTCGAGAAGGGCGTGAAGCTGCCCGGCCTCTATCCGCCGAACGATGACGCCAAGGCGCGTTACGCCGAATGGCGGAAGTCTCGCGGATAGCGGCGTGTTCTTCGTTTTCTCAAAGACTATCGGCTTTTTCGCGCAGCCGTCCAACTTTTTGATGGCGCTCGGCGTCGCCGGTATCATTCTGCTCTGCACACGCTTTCGGCAGCTCGCGAGTTGGCTCGTCGTCACCAGCCTCGTGCTGCTCGCCATCGCCGGCTGGTCGCCGTTTGGTAATGTCTTGATCCTGCCTTTGGAGCAGCGCTTCCCGCCATGGGATCCGTCACGGGGCGCGCCGGATGGCATTGTTGTGTTGGGCGGAGTGGTGTCGCCGGACGTATCGCAGGCACGTGGTACCGTCGCGCTCGACGAAGCCGCCGAGCGGATCACCGCCGCCGTCGAGCTGGCGCGGCGCTATCCGAAGGCGCGCATTATTTTTTCCGGCGGCAGCGCCGCCTTGCTGTTCGATGAACCGTCCGAAGCCCCCTTTGCCGTTCAGGAATTCGAGTCGCTCGGCGTTGCGCGTGAGCGGATCACGGCGGAGGAGCAATCGCGCAACACGATCGAGAATGCGGTGTTCTCGCGCCTGCTCGCCAACCCGCAACCGGGTGAGCGCTGGTTGCTGGTGACTTCCGCCTATCACATGCCGCGTGCGATGGCCGTGTTTCGTGCCGCGAATTTCGACGTCGAAGCCTACCCAGTCGATTGGCGCACGCGCGGCCCGAACGATGCCATGAGCCCGTTTCTTACCCTCGGCGACGGCTTAGGCCGCACCGATACCGCCGTGCGCGAATGGATCGGTCTGTTGGCTTATCGGCTCGCCGGCAAGACGCGGGAATTATTTCCCGGCCCTTGATGGCCGCGCGCCGATCCGATGGGCGCAACCAGCCGCGGCTCCCCTTTACCAATCGTTCATCCGCGCGCCGATAGCTTGGTGCGGGGATGTGCGACTCAGGGACCGTGCCGCCGGTCCCCGGGGAAAGGGAGCGATCATGTCCATCAATATGCCTGCGACGCTCGACGGCGAGACGATCCAACCCGCGCCCGCCAAGCGATCGACCGCCTGGGTCGAGACCGCGCTTGCGGTGCTGTTCGCGGCGTCGGCAGTTCTGTTCGTTTCATTTGTCGCGGTCGTGACCGGCATTGTCTGATCGGCGTCGACTCATGGACCGCTGACGGCAGCGCGCGATTGCGACGCAAATTGCCGCCGCCACATCACCACGACAATGCCCGCGGTGGTCGCGATCAGCGGCAGCGGCCCGATAAACCAGCCCAGATAACCGAGCGCGAAGAAGAACGCGCGCTGGCCGCGATTGAAATGCCTGCCGGCGTCGGTGATGATTTCCGCAGTGATGCGGGCATATTCCTGCGCCTCAGGCGTATCCTTTTCCGCGGCCGGCGGCGCGGCGCCGACCATGATGGCCACGTAATTGTAGAGCCGATACGCCCAGCCGAACTTGAAGAACGCGTAGATGAAGATAACCATCAATCCGATGACCTTCACTTCCCACTGCAGGTGGGTCACCGTCGCGCCCAGCGGCAACGCGGCGACCACGGTCAGCATGTCCGACGTCGAGTGAAACAGCGTCACCGTGCCGCCGAGTGCGATCAGCGAAGTCGAGGCGAAGAATGCGGTGCCGTTCTGCAGCGAGGCGATGACCTGGCCGTCCATCATGCGCGCGTCGCGCGCCAGCATGCGCTGCATCCACAGCCCGCGATAGCGGTGCATCAGGCCGTTGAGCCCGCTCTGGCCGCGCGGCGTCATCTCGACGATCACGGAATAGCCGAGCCAGGCGGCGACAAACCACACCAGCGCAATCAGGTCGGCGGTCGAGAACAAGGGCATGGCGTTTCCTTGACACTTTTGTAGCCGGGATTTCGGCAAAGCAAAATCCGGGTTACAAAAGCGGCATGAGCTTGCATCTGGTCATCGGCAACAAGAACTATTCGTCCTGGTCGTTCCGGCCGTGGCTCGCCATGAAGGTAGCGGGTATCGCGTTCGAAGAAACCGTCATCTCGCTCGAGGCCAAGGACTTCAAGGCGAGAGTGCTGGCGGTGAGCGGCGCCGGCAGGGTGCCGGTGCTGATCGACGGCGTGACACACATCTGGGAGTCGCTCGCGATTCTGGAATATCTGGCGGAGAAATTTCCCGCCGCCGGTTTGTGGCCGAGGGATGCTGCCGCACGGGCCGATGCCCGTGCCATCTCGTCCGAGATGCACGCCGGCTTCCAGTCGCTGCGACGGCACCTGCCGATGAACGTTTGGCGGCCAGTAAAATCGCGCGCCCTGGACGACGGTGCGAAAGCCGACGTGACGCGCATCGATACGATCTGGAGCGATTGCCGTGCGCATTCCGGTGGGCCATTCCTGTTCGGCGCGTTCGGCGCCGCGGACGCGATGTATGCGCCGGTCGTCTGGCGCTTTCACACCTATGCGGTCGAAGTGAGCGCTTCGGCACGCGCTTACATGGATGCGATGATGGCGCTGCCGGCGTGGCGTGAATGGCGCGACGCAGCGCGGCGTGAGACTTGGGTGCTGCCGCACGATGAGGTCGATTGGCCGCAGGTGCTGCGGGAGTAGATCAGCCGAGCCGCGCTTTAAGCTCATTCAATAGCGGCAATTGATAAGCGATAATTTTTGTTTTGGCCGCCGGCAGCGCGAAATAGGCGATACGGTCGATCTCCGGGAAGTGCTGTCGCGTGCCGGATTTGGGCGGCCACTCGATTTCGAACGTGTTGCTGGCGAACGCGTTAAGGTCGAAATCCGCTTCGACGGCGAAGGCGTGCACCATCTTTCCGCTCTTTTGGTTAACCGGCGCGAGCGCAAATGCTTCGCTCGAGTGAGCGTTCAGGTTGGTTTCTTCGGCGAATTCGCGCTCCGCCGCGCCGACGAGATCTTCGCCGGGCGCGACGAGACCCTTTGGAATTGTCCATATGCCATCGTCCTTTTTGGCCCAGAACGGCCCGCCCGGATGGGCGAGCAGCACTTCGATCGCGCCCTTGCGGCGAAAGACCAAAAGTCCGGCGCTGATTTCTTTGCTGCGGCCCATGGGCGCATACTACCTTAGCTGCGTCTCTCTACCGCAGGACTTTTCGTCTGGCCCTTGCCAAATAGGCTGCTGTCTGCATGATTTTGTCACGATTACGCCGACAATGCCCGTCTCCTCGCGCAAGCTCGTTTCGAGCTTGTCGGGGTAGGGGCACGCCAAACCATTTCCTGTACGGGAGCTGACAGCAATGCGATATGGATTTATCGCCGCCCTTGCCGCTTTTACGGTTGTTCTTGCGCCGGCCGTGAGGGCCGACGATGCGCCGAAAGACGTCAAGGGCCTGTACCTGATGAGCGACTATCCTGCCGTGACGGTACGGCCGGGCGAGACCTCGACGCTCAGCTTGCGGCTGCAGAACTACGACATAGCGCCGGAACGGCTGGCGCTATCGGTGTCCGGCGTGCCGGCGGGTTGGACGGCGACGTTGCTCGGCGGCGGGCAGCCGGTCGCCGCCGCGATGCCCGCGACCAATTCCAGCGTGGCGCTGTCGCTCCGCCTCGACGTGCCGAAGGACGCGGCGATGGGCACGCAGACGCTGACCGTCGCTGCCGCCGGCAGCTCGACTACGCTGCAGCTACCGATCGCGGTGACGCTCGCCAAGGATCTGCCGGCCAAGCTCACGGTGACGCCACAACTGCCGCAGCTCCGCGGCACGGTAAAGTCGAGCTTCGAGTATCAGCTCAGCATCAAGAATGACAGCGGCAAGAAGCTGACCATCAGCCTTGCCGCGCAGGCGCCGCAGAACTTCGACGCCACCTTTACCGAGCAGTACGGCAGCCAGGAGCTCAACGCGGTGCCGGTCGATGCCGGCCAGACCAAGGACGTGAAGCTCAAGGTGACGCCGCCCAATACGGCGGCGGCCGGCGACTATAAGGTCACCGCGCGCATTTCGGCGGAGGATGCTTCCGCTACCACCGATCTCGGCCTGACCATCACCGGCCAGCCGAAGCTCGATATCTCCAGCCGCGACGGCCTGCTCTCGGCACGCGCGGCGGCCGGCAAGGAGACGACGGTGCCGATCGTCGTCACCAATACCGGCACGGCGCCTGCCGAAGACATCCAGCTCAACGGCTCGGCGCCGAGCGGCTGGAAGGTCACCTTCGATCCGAAATCGGTCGATCGCATCGCGCCGAACGACAACAAGGAAGTGCAGGCGCTGATCACGCCGACCGACAAGGCGATCGCTGGCGACTATATGACGACGATCCGCGCGTCGGCGCGCGGTGAATCGGCCTCCAGCACCTTCCGCGTCACGGTGACCACGTCCACGATGTGGGGCATTGCCGGCATCGGCATCATCGGTGTGGCGCTGCTCGTCATGGTCGGCGCGGTGGCCAGGTTCGGCCGGCGATGAGCGAGGATGCCGTCATCGAGGCCAAGGGCCTCACCAAGATCTATGGCAAGGCGGTTGCGGTCGACCACATCTCGTTCAGCGTCGGGCGTGGCGAGATTTTCGGCCTGCTTGGCCCCAACGGGGCCGGCAAGACCACCACCATCCTGATGATGCTCGGCTTGACCGACATCAGCAGCGGCGAAGTGAGTGTGCTCGGCTTCGATCCGGCGCGCGAGCCGCTTTCGGTGAAGCGGCGCGTCGGCTATCTGCCCGATACGGTCGGCTTCTATGATGCGCTTACCGTGGCGGACAATCTGCGCTACACGGCGCGGCTGATCGGCTTCCGCCACGCCGAGCGCGAGAAGCGCATCGCCGACGCGCTCAGGCGGGTCGAGCTCTTGGAGTTTGCCGACAAGCGCGTCGCCACCTTCTCGCGCGGCATGCGGCAGCGGCTCGGCCTCGCCGAAATCCTGATGAAGGGTGCCCAGATCGCCATTCTCGACGAGCCGACGTCGGGGCTCGACCCGCATGCGACTGCCGAACTGCTCGGCATCATCCGCGGCTTCAAGGCCGAAGGCGTCTCGGTGCTGTTGTCCTCGCATCTGCTCGAGCGGGTGCAGAGCGTCTGCGACCGCGTCGCCCTGTTCAGCAACGGCAAGATCGCGCTGATGGGCACGGTGCCGGAGCTTGGCCGTCAGATTCTCGGCGGCGGTTATGTGCTCGACATCGAGGCCGAGGGTGCCGGCCTTGCCGAGCGCCTGGCGCTGATTCCGGGCGTTACCGGCGTCGAGAAGACCGGCATCGGCAAGCTGCGCCTGCAGGCGGAACGCGACGTGCGGCCGGAGGCTGCGGCCGAAGTCGTCGCCATGCAGGGACGCCTGAAGTTCCTCGGACTGCAGGAGCCGAGCCTCGACGCCATCTACACGCGCTATTTCGAGAGCAAGCCCGACGAGGCGATCGAGGAAGGAGCGCGCCATGCGGCGTGAAGGTTCGGCCTTTCAGGGTCTCGGCGTGGTTATGCTCAAGGAACTGTCGGATAACCTGACCTCCGGCCGCATGGTCGTCATGGAATGGCTGGTCGTGCTGATCGCTATCTGCGTCGTCTATACCGGCATTCAGCAGATCCGCGAGCTGTCCGCGGAAGATCCGTTCCTGCTGTTGCGGCTGTTCACCCGCTCGGCCGAAGGCGTGCCAAACCTGGTCTACGTGCTGTCGTATTTCGTGCCGCTCGTCTCGATCGGCCTCGGCTTCGATCTCGTCAACAGCGAACGCAATCAGCGCACGCTGTCGCGGATCCTGGCGCAGCCGATTTACCGCGATGCCCTGCTGTTCGGCAAATTCCTCGCCGGCCTGGTGACCCTTTCGGTCATGCTGCTGGCGCTGTGGCTGATGGTGATCGGGCTCGGCATTCTGCTGCTGGGCATTCCGCCGGGCGCGGAGGAGGTGGCGCGTGCCGTCGTGATGCTGGGCGTGACCATCGTCTATGCCGGCGTGTGGCTTGCGGTCGCGCTGTTGTTCTCGATCGTGTTCCGCTCGGCGGCGACCGCGGCGCTGGTCGCCTTGGGTCTGTGGCTGTTCTTGACCTTCCTGTGGCCGATGCTGGCGCCATACCTCGCCATACCGTTCATCTCGGATTCGATCAGCTCGTCGTCGGATCTCCTCAGCCAACTCGGCATCTTGCAGGCGTTCTCCCGCGTTTCGCCGGGTGCGCTGTACGCCGAGATCGTCGGTGTGCTGCTCGATCCCGCGGTACGCTCGACGCAGCAGCCGCTATTGGCATCGCTCGGGCTGGCGCTGGTGCAGCCCGGCTCGATTCCGGGTGCGCCGTTGCCGCTCATGCAAAGCCTGCTGATCGTATGGCCGCAGACGGTGTCGATGATCGCCGGCGTCATCGTGCTATTCGTCATCGGGTACGTGGTGTTTCAGCGCCAGGAAGTCCGCGCCTAGGGCCCACCTAGGCGTTGCGCCGGCGCGCGGAGCGTAGTGGAATCCCTTCAGTACGGAGGGATTCGTGACCGTTATCCAAACGACTGCCGACGTCGCGTCCCCTGAATTCCGCGCCAATCAGGCGGCGATGCGGGCGCTCGTCGTCGAGCTTGCGGCGCAACGCGCCAAGGCCGCCGAGGGCGGTCCGCCGCAGGCCCGCGAGCGTCATCTCGCGCGAGGCAAGCTATTGCCGCGCGAGCGGGTGATGACGCTGCTCGACCCGGGCACGCCGTTCCTCGAGCTCTCGCCGCTCGCCGCCAACGCCATGTACGACGACGCCATCCATGGCGCCGGCATCATCACCGGCGTCGGCCGAATCGCCGGCCGCGAATGCGTGATCGTCTGCAACGATTCCACCATCAAGGGCGGCACCTATTATCCGCTGACGGTGAAGAAGCATTTGCGCGCCCAAGAGATCGCGCGCGAGAACCGGCTGCCGTGCGTCTATCTGGTCGATTCCGGCGGCGCCAACCTGCCGCACCAGACCGAAGTGTTTCCCGACCGCGAGCATTTCGGTCGGATTTTCTACAATCAGGCAACCCTGTCGGCCGCCGGCATCCCGCAGATCGCGGTGGTGATGGGCTCGTGCACGGCGGGCGGCGCCTACGTGCCGGCGATGTCGGACGAGACCATCATCGTGCGCAACCAGGGCACCATCTTCCTCGGCGGTCCGCCGCTGGTGAAGGCGGCGACCGGGGAGGTGGTCAGCGCCGAGGAACTCGGCGGCGCCGAGGTGCACACCAAAAAATCCGGCGTCGCCGACTACATGGCCGAAAACGATCGCCACGCGCTGGCCTTGTGCCGGCAGATCGTCGGCGGCCTCAATAGCAAAAAAAACTCGATCGACGTCGCGTTGCAGAAATCCGTCGATCCCAAATACGACGCCAGCGAACTCGACGGCATCGTGCCGGTCGATCTGAAGAAACAATACGACGTGCGCGAGGTGATCGCCCGCCTGATCGACGGCTCGGAGTTCGACGAGTTTAAGGCGCTTTACGGCACGACGTTGGTCACCGGCTTCGCCCATATCCACGGCATTCCGGTCGGCATCCTCGGCAATAACGGCATCCTGTTCTCGGAGAGCGCGCTCAAGGCCGCGCATTTCATCGAGCTCGCCTGTCAGCGCCGCGTGCCGCTCTTGTTCCTGCAAAACATCGTCGGCTTTATCGTCGGCCGCGACTATGAAGCCGGTGGCATCGCCAAGGATGGCGCCAAGATGGTCAACGCGGTCGCCTGCG
>JASHQO010000446.1 GCA_030039105.1 Xanthobacteraceae bacterium | reverse complement strand
GCCGACGGCGGCGCGACCGCCTGCGGCGGTTGGCCGTTGACCGGCACGGCGCCGGCGGGCAGCGGCGCGCCGTCAGGGCCGACCGCGGCCGGCGCCTGCTTGGCGTCGGGGCCCGCATAGGTGGCCTCGAGGTCGATAATGTCGCGCAGGAAAACTTTGCCTTCGTTGAGCTCGTCGCGCCAGATGATGACGGCCTGGAAGGTCAGCGGGCTTTCGCACAGGCCGGCGATCATCGCCTCGCGGCCGGCCTCGATGCGCTTGGCGATGGCGATCTCGCCCTCGCGCGACAGCAGCTCCACCGAGCCCATTTCGCGCAAATACATGCGCACCGGATCGTCGGTGCGCTCGGCCGGCTCCTTGGCCTCGGACTTGGCCGGCGTCTTGGGGGTGACCTCGACCAGCTCGCCGGACTCGCTCTCCTCCTCGTCGCCGCCCTCGTCCTTGTCGTCTTCCTCGGTCTCGGCCTCCTCGGTCTCGACGACGTTGATACCCATCTCGTTCATGATGGCGAGCACGTCCTCGATCTTCTCCGAGGTGACCTCCTCGGACGGCATGACGGCGTTGAGCTGCTCGTAGGTGACGTAGCCGCGCTTCTTGGCCTGCTTGATCATCTTCTTGACGGCGGCGTCGGAGAGATCGAGCAGCGGCAGCGGCGCGTCCGGGGTCTCGGGGGCGTCCTTCTCGGGAGTTTCGGCGTCCTTTTGCGGGGCCACTTTGGTCTTGGCCGGTGCGGTCTTGGTGGCCACGCTCTTGCTTGCCATGTTCTTCGTCTCCTAGGAGGTCCTGCGACCCCCCAAACCTCGAAACCCAAACTTTTCGGCCCCCTACCCTATGGCGTGGCGCCACGGTGGGGGCGGGGCAGGACGACAACGCGTTCCCCTACCCTATGGTGTCTCCCGCGGTGGGGCGGGAAACGATGTCCCCCTACCCTATGGTGAGTGACCACAGTGGGCAGGCGGTTCCATGCCGGCCGTCGGTCCCGGCTGACGGCCGCAGCGGCGGTGGCGCCCGCGGGCGCAACCACCCCGAATCGGGCCCCCTACTCTTTGGCGGAACTCCGTTAAGCTCCGGCTAACCTTGGTCAACCGCCGGGTGGGACCTCTTATTCCCTCGCCGCCGACCCGTCCAGCACCGGCGGCCGGCGCGCCTTTGCGGCCGAAATCGCCCGGTACGGGGCAACCTCAAAACGTCCGTGACGGCCGGCCCGAGGAAGCGCCAAAGCCCTCGACCAGGGCCTCGGTGCCTTCAAGCGAGGCGAGCCGGACCTTGACGTCGAGGAGCCGCGTGTAATTCGCCTCGCTGTTGTCCGCTCCGAGCGCGAGCTCCGCGTCCTTCAGCTCCCTAGTTAGGGAATGCCACTGCCGATGCAAGGCAACAAGCTGTTTCCACGTCAGTAAAACGTCGTCGCGGGCCGCTTGCGGCCGCGCGCCCCAGACCGACGGCGTGGTGATCGAGCGCTCGATGCGGATGACGAGCTCGGCGAAGCCGCGGCGCTCCAGCTCGGCGACGAGCTCGGCCCGCTCGGCCTCGTCGGAGCGGCCGCAATCGGCGTGGTAGGCAAAAGCGTCGATCAGCGCGCCTTTGAGCCGTTGCGCCTCGGGGTGGCGGAATTCGGCCGCGGCCAGCTCCTCCATGTGGTCGTGCAGGAGCCAGGGGTGATTGAGCGCCGCCTGCAGGATCAGCGCCTCGCGGCGCGGGACGGCGGCACGGTGGCCGCGATGCAGCGGGCCAGCGGCAAGTTGCGGGCTAACCGCGACGTACGTTTCATCGCTGGCGAAGGCGGCCTTGGCGCCGGCCGGCGCCGGTGTGCGGCGGCCGCTGCGGTCGTCGAAGCGGCGGCGCGCGTCGAAACGGCTTGGCCGGCGCGAGGCAATATCCGCCGGCGCGAACATTTGGCGAAGCCGCGCGGCAAAATCCTGCCGGTAGTAGCGGCGCACCGTTTCGTCGGCGATGGCGTCGGTCACCGCGTTGATGCGCGCTTCGAGCGCGGCGCGGCGCTCCGGCGTATCGAACGGACCCTGCTCGCTTTCGCGCGACCACAACACCTGCGCCAGCGGCCGCGCGGCGCCGAGCACGTCCTCGATCGCCTCGCGGCCGCCGGAGCGGGCGAGATCGTCGGGATCCTGGCCGTCGGGCAGCGCGGCGAATTTCAGGCTCTTGCCGGGCTTGAGCAGCGGCAGCGCCAGGTCGACGGCGCGGTAGGCGGCGCGGCGGCCGGCATCGTCGCCGTCGAAGCACAGCACCGGCTCGTCGGCCATGCGCCAGGTCAGCGCCAATTGCTCGGCGGTGAGCGCGGTGCCGAGCGGCGCCACGGTGCCGTCGTAGCCGGCGGCGACCATGGCGATGACGTCGATATAGCCTTCGACGGCGATGACCGGCGCGCCGTCATGCGCGGCCTTGCGGGCGGCGGCGATGTTGTAGAGCGTCGCGCCCTTGTGAAATAGCGGCGTCTCCGGCGAATTGAGATATTTCGCCGACACGTCCTTGTCGAGCGCACGGCCGCCGAAGGCGATGGTGCGGCCGCGCCAGTCGCTAATCGGGAACATGACGCGGTCGCGGAACCGGTCGTACGGCACGGCAATATCCTCGCCGGCGACGAGGAGGCCGGCCTCGATCATGTCCTCGACCGGAATTTTTGCCGCGCCGAGATGCTCTTTCAGCGCGTATTGCTCGGGCGCCGCATAGCCGAGACGGAATTTCAGTTGCGTCGCCGAATTGAGCCCGCGGTCGGCGAGATAGCCGCGGCCGCGGGCACCGTTTCTTGACGCCAGCGTCGATTGGAAGAACGCCGCCGCGAGCTCGACGATGTCGTAGAGCGTCTTCCTTCGCTCCTCGCGCGCCTCGGCCTCGGGCGAATAAGCCGGCAACGGCACGCCGGCCTGCTGGGCAATCCGCTCCACCGCCTCCGGGAAACTCACGCCCTCGGTCAGCATGAGAAAATCGAAAATGTTGCCGTTCTTCTGCGACGAGAAGTCGAACCACATGCCCTTCTGGTCGTTGACGAAGAACGACGGCGTCTTCTCCTGGTTGAACGGCGACAGTCCCTTCCATTCCTTCCCCGCCTTGCGCAGCTTGACGCGCCGGCCGACGACTTCCGAAACCGAAAGCCGTGCCCGCAGCTCGTCGAGGAATTGCGGCGAAAATCGCATGGTGATTCGGAAGCTTAACGCCGGCGTGGCGCGAAGATAGGGCGCCGTGGCGGCCGGCCAAGGGCGCGGCCGCTTGTCCCGGTTATCCACAGGGCAAAAACGAAAGCCGGGCTCCTTGACAGTTTAGTCATACGTTTGTATATACACGGCGTATCGAGATATGGTCGAAGCAGAGCTTCCCTTGGCAGCACGAAAGCAAAGGAAACTAGGACATAGGGCGGCTAAACCGTCATAACGGACTCTCGGCGGTACGAGACGTATCGTAACCTCCTATGGGGGTGCTCTGCTCGCTATGGCGGAAGACTTGCAAAAGCTGTTCGCGCAGGTTCGCGGCTTTGACTGGAATGCGAGAAAGCGCGAAATCAATCTGCGCGAGCACAAGATCGATTTCGCGGATGTGAAAGGGATATTCGACGGCTACACTTTCGTCCGTCGATCGGATCGCCATGGCGAGATCAGGTACCAAGTCTTCGGCTATCTCCACGACCGCGAAGTCGCCGTCGCGTTCACGATACGCGGCAAAGTTTGCTGGCTCATCTCGGCCCGGCGGGCGCGAAGAGATGAAAGACAGAAATTCTATCAAGGTCTGGCGCGACGATCCTCGGCCCGGGAAGACTGACTGGGCGGCGGTTGATGCCCTTACCGACGAGGAAATCGAGAAAGCCGTCAGGAATGATCCCGATGCCGTGCCGCTCGATTTCGACTGGTCCAAGGCCGTCCTCATCATCCCGCCAAAGAAGAAGGCGATCTCGATCCGCGTCGACGAGGACGTGCTCGACTACTTCAAGAAGGAAGGCGCCGGCTATCAGCGGCGCATGAACGCGGTGCTGCGCTCTTACATGCAGCAGAAGCGCAAGAAACGCGCGTAGCCCACGCCAACCGTCACGGCCGGGCATGACGGGGCAGAGCTCCCGCCAGCGCCAGCGCAGCGAAGCAATCCGGCGCTGTGCCGCGGCGCTGGATCGCTTCGTCGCTTCGCTCCTGGCGGCAAGGCCGGGTCAATTCACCCGCTCGCCGTCGGCGGTAAACCCGAACAGCCGCTGCACCCGGTAGTAGCGCGCCGAGCGCGGTGCGGTGAGGCCCCATTGCTCGGAGCGGCCGGGCTTGTACTTCCAGTAGTCGGAGCCGTGCGGCTGGTAACCGTCGTCGATCTGCAAGACCTCGGCGGCATATTCCAGCGGCACCTCGTCGGGGCCGCAGAAATAGGCGAACACGTTGTTGCCGGGGCCGTGGCGGCCGGGGCCCCATTCGATCGGATAGCCGTTGTCCTTGAGCCGCCCCATGCCGCGCATCACCGAGTCGAAGTCGGGCACCTCGAAGGCGATGTGGTTGAGCGTGGGCAATTGGGTGTTGGCCAGCACGATCGAGCAGTGATCGGCATTGGCGCAGTGCAGGAAGGTGAGCGGCGCGTTGTCGTCGACGACGCGAAAGCCGAGCGTGCCGGTGAAGAAGCCGAGCGTGGCGTCATGATTGGCGGCGTTGAGATTGACGTGCACGATCTTGCGCGGCTTGTCCGCCCGGTCGGCGCCGTCGGCGTGATCGGCGGCACCGGCGACGAAGGCGAGATTGCGGCCGTCGGGATCCTTGCAGCCGAAACCAAAACCGCCGCCGGCGAGCGCGACCGGCCCCGGCGCGGTGGCGCTGCAGCCGCTGGCGGCGACCGCGCGATGCAGTGCCTCGACCGCGGCGCGATCGGCGACGTCGAACACGATGCGGATCACCGCCGGCTGGGCGCCGCGATGCAGGCCGAGCACGTGGTGATAGCGCGCGGTGCCGCGGAAATAGATGGCGTCGTTGCGCCGCTCGATCGGGGTGAGCCCCCAGACGCCCTCATAGAAGCGCGTCGCCTCGTCGAGATTGGTGGCGGTAAGCTCGATGCTGCGCAGGCCGCGGATCAGGCATTGCGGCATGTCGGCCATGTCCCCGTGTGCTGGCGCAAGCTTGCCACGAACGGGCAACGCTCAAAAGTCTTTCCTCGCCGCTGCTGCATCGCCCAGATGCCGGCGCAGCAAGACACCAAGCCCGCCCAGCGGCCCCGCGTTCATCATCTTGAGGGCATGCCACAAACTGACTTGGTTCGTCGTCAGCACCGGCTTGCCAAGATCGTGCTCCAGCCGATCGATGATGCCGAACGTGCTCCAGTTGCCGCACGCCAGCATGACCGCATCGGCGGCCGGTCTGTCGACGCGACGCCCGACATCGTAGGCGGTTTGCGCATCGAGGAGGCCAATCTCGAGATTGCGCACCAGCCCCAGTGCCTCTTGCGCGAGCACTTTGACGCCATTTGCTTCAATGAACGCCGCGACGCTCTGGTTGACCGAAGCGCTCCACGGCGCGCCGAGCGCGATCTGCCTGGCCGACAGCACACGCAACGCCTCGAGCAGCGCGGTCGAGGCCGTGGTGGCCGGCTTGCCGCTTGCCGCGCTTATTCGCTTGATGAGCTCCTGGTCGTAGCCGATGCCGTTGCGCGACGAGGGCGCGGTCGCCGGAAAAATAATCACGTCAACGTCGACATCGGCCAGCTTCTGACTCTCGGTCTCGATTTCCTGGACGACCCGGAGCGTCGACTGCGCATCGACGTTGCTCAGCCGCATTCGCGCGACGTGCAGCGTGATGCCCTCCG
>JASHQO010000005.1 GCA_030039105.1 Xanthobacteraceae bacterium | reverse complement strand
GCGAAGCCGCGGCCAGCCTCGCCGGCGCGCGCCGCTTCGACGGCCGCATTGAGCGCCAACAGGTTGGTCTGCCGCGCGATCTCGTCGACCACGCCGATAATGTCGGAGATTTTGCGGGACGATGCTTCGATCTGAGCCATCGCCTGAACCGCTTGCGACACGACCTCTCCACCCTTGTCGGCAACGACGCGGGCTGCGGCGGCCGAGTCGTTGGCGGCTTGGGCGTTTTCGGCATTCTTCTTTACCGTCGCGGAGATTTGCTCAAGCGATGCTGCCGATTGTTCGAGGCTGGCCGCCTGCTCTTCGGTCCGCTGCGCGAGGTCGGCCGTATTGGCGGAAATCTCGGCGGCGGACCCCGTGACGTCGCTTGCGGTGGACGCGATGGCGCCCACCGTATCGTGCAGGCGCTCGAGCGTGGCGTTGAAATCGTCCTTGATCTGCTGATGCGCCGCGGTGAAGCCTTGGTCGAGCCGTGCCGTCAGGTCGCCATGGGCGAGGTTGGCCAGCCTGAGCGCCAGGGCTTCCATCGCTTTTGACTGCTCGTCCGCGGCTTTGGCCCGGACCATCTCGGTTTCATGACGTTCCGCTTCCACGGCCCGACGCGCCGCTTCGGTGCGATCGCGTTGATCCTGCGCCTCGGCTTCGAGGCGCAATCTGTCGAGCGCCGACGCTTTAAAGCTGGCCAAAGCGCGGGCGAAGTCGCCGATCTCGTCCTTGCGCTCGACACCTTCGAATTTGGCGTCCAGATTTCCCTTGGCAAGCTCCATCATGACGAGCCGCATCCGGCTGACGAGCATGATGACGGTTCGGTGCAGAAAGAACGTCCCCAGCGCTCCGGTCAGGATACTGAGCCCGGCGATGCAGAGCAGCAGACGAAAATTCAGCCTTTCGACGTCGGCCAGCCGCGTTTGCGCCGCCTCTTCATGGCCGAGATAGGCCTCCGTGAGTTGCGCCAATTTCTTGTTGAGCGCGCTACGCACCGTCCGGTTGGCGTCGTTGTCGCCGAATTCCCGCGCCGCCGCGGTATTGACCTCGCGCGCCAAGCGAACGAGCTCGGTGCGAAATTGAATGAACTGCTCGAGCCCGGTGGCGAGCTCTTCGATCTTGACCCGCTCCGACTCGATGGCGATTTTCTTCCACGAGTCGGCGGATTTCTTCAGGTCGGCCAAATCCAGCAACAGGTTCTTGCTGAACGGCTCCGCCGTCTTCCAATCGGGCGCCATATAGACGCCGCGCGACTCCATGACGACGGCGTAGATGTCGCTGTTGATATGCTCAAGCAGGATCGCGCCCGATTTGGCCGCCTCCATCGCCTTCTGCGCCGAGCTGCTTCTCACCATCGACAGATAGGTGAGCGCAAAGCAAGCAAGCGGAAGCGCGCTGAGAAAGGCAATGACTGCAAACACCCTCTGCTTGAAGGTGGCGCTTCGCTTGATCCTCATGAAATCTTTCCGTTTGAATCGCCGAGCCGCCGCCCCGCGTACCCAAGAATTTGATTATTATTGTCAGCTCCGAGTTAACGCTTTGTTATGGATGTGTGCCGGCCCGCCAAGCAACACGATTTCCAGAGTGCGTCAGCAGCGCGGGCGGGGCGCCAATTCCACTTTGCCGTCGCAGAATTTGCTCGAGATTGAGCCTGCCTCAGCGCAGCTCCTTCAGCCCACCGAGCATCGCCACCGCCGCCTCGGGGCCGTTGACGATGCGGCAACCGGCGGCGGCGAGCGCCTCGAGTTTTGCCGCGGCGCCTTCGCGGGCGCTCCCTATCAAGGCGCCGGCATGCCCCATCTGCTTCTCGGCGGGCGCATGACGGCCCACCACCATGGCATAGACCGGCTTCGGAAAGCCGCGCGCCGCTTCGGCGAAGGCATATTCCTTGTCGCCGCCGATCTCGCCGCAGTACAGCACCGCGGCGGTGGCGTCGTCGGCGGCGAACGCCTGCAGATATTCGTGCGGATTGCGGCCAATCACGGCATCGCCGCCGACATGGGCGACGATGCGCTGGCCGATGCCGGCAAGCGTGAGCTGCCGCGCCATCGCCAGCGCCAGGGTGCCGCTGCGGACGATCATGGCGAGGCGGCCCGGCCGGCAAAAGCTCGGCGCGATCGAGCCGAGGAGCCCGCGGCCCGCCACGTAGATGCCGAGCGTGTTCGGCCCGACCAGCCAGCTCCCGGCGGCGCGCGCCCGCGCCGTCGCCGCGAGCGCATCGTGCACCGGCACGTATTCGGCCACCGCCATGATGGTGGCGATGCCGGCCTCGGCGCATTCGATCACTGCGTCGCGCACGCCCTCCGCAGGCGTGTAGATCAGCGCGATGTTCGGCTTTTGCGGGCAATCGGCGATGCGGTCGTAGAGCGGCAGGCCGTCCATGGCGGTACCGCCGCGGCCGAGCGCGACGCCGGCGACGAGCGGCGTGCCGGCCTCGATCATGCCGGCGACCTGATTGCGCGCATAGCGTCCGGTCGGGCTCACGACGGCGACGCGCCACGGCTCGTCGGTGAGGAACGGCAGGCGCGCTGCATGCGACATTACGCTAAGCTCCTGTGGCGGGACGCGCCGGACGGCGCCGAGGGAAAGCGCACGGGACGTCATTATGCGACTAGCCGAGTGCGACGGAAAAGCCTTGCTGCGCCGCCACGGCCTTGCCGTGCCGCGCGGCGTGCTGGTCCATGCCGGCGAGAGCCCGCCCGATGAGGCTGCGGCCTGGCCGGGCTTCGTCGTCAAGGCGCAGCTACTCGAAGGCGGCCGCGGCAAGCGCGGCCTGGTGCGGGCCTTCAAGAGCTTGAGCGAATTTCGCGACGCCCGGCGGCTGATCCTGCCGGCGCTCGAAGACGCCAACACTCCGCTGCTGCTCGAGGAAGCGGTGCCGATCGCGCGCGAGATTTTCGTCGCGGTGCGCGTCGACGGCAGCGCCCAGCGGCTCGAATTGTTGCTGGCGCCGGAAGGCGGCGAGAATGTCGAGGCCGCCGGCAAGCTCGCCCGCATTGCTATCGCGGCGGATGCGCCGACGACGCCGGAGCAAATCTTCGCGGCGCTGGGCAAGCTGTTTGCGTCCGATCTCGCGGCGCGGCTGGCGCGTTACGCCGCGCGGCTGCCGCAGATCGCCCGCCAGGAGGATTTGACGCTGCTCGAAATCAATCCGCTGGCGCTGACCGCGGACGGCAAGCTGATCGCCTGCGATGCCAAGATCGTGCGCGACGAGGCCGCCGACTTCCGCCATGACCCCGACGACTTCGCCATCAGCCGCAGGCTCGCGGTGCAGGCCATGACCGAGCTCGAGCGCGAAGCGCAGACGCTCGGCTTCCAGTTGGTCGAGACCGACGGCGACGTGGCGCTGGTCACCTCCGGCGCCGGGCTCGGCATGATGATGATGGATTTGATCGGCGACCACGGCATGCGCGCCGCAAGCTTCATGGACAACTTGCGCGGCGCGCCCGACGAGACCATGACGGAACGGCTCAAGATCGCGCGGGCGCTGGCGGCGCGGCCCAACATCAAGGCGATCATCTTTCAGACCACGCTGGCCTCGCGCTCGCTCGCCGAGCGCATCGAGGCGCTGCTCGCCTGGCTCGCCGGCGAGCCGCTGCCGAAGCCGTTGTTCGTCGGCATCGCCGCCGGCCATGCCGCCGCGCGCAAGATGAGCGCCGAGCAGGCGGTCGAACGGCTGCGCGCCGTCGGCGTGTCGGCGTTCACCGATCCGGTGGCGCTGGTGAAAGCGGCGGCCAGGGCGGTCGGCCGCGCCTGACCGATCGATCAGCCGGTCGGGATGAGGGCGGCGTAGAAGCGCCGCCAGGCGGCGGCGAGGCCCTGCAGCGCGGAGCCGCGCGGACCTTCGAGCAGGTCGAAGCGGTAGTCGCAGCCGTCGCCGGTGCAGGCATAAAACCGCGAGCCGCGCAGCTTGTCGGCGAATTCAGTGTGCTCCTGGCCGCAGTCCGGGCAGATCAACAGCACGCGGCTCTTCGCCACCGCCACCAGTTGCCGAATGTGGGTAATGTCGTCCATGAGCGGCCTCGCGGGCGCAATTCTTTTTGATACGAATCGCACGATTTTATCAGGCGCCGGCCTCGGGCTATCGCCACGCCGGCGTTTATCCAGATGAATATATGGGCTGTTGGTGACAGCTTGCTCAGCGCTTGGGACCGCCCAGGCTCATGCCGGCGCGCCAGGTGTCGGCGGCGATGTTTTCCTCCATCGCCTCGAGCTCGAGCGCGAGCGCGCCGCGGGAATCGAGCTCGACGCCGCGGTCGATGCAGCGTTTGGCCTGGCGCAGCGCCGCCTGCGGCGCGGCGGCAATGGTCTTGGCGATGCCGGCAATGGCAGCATCGAGGTCGGCGGCTTCGACGATGCGCGTCACCAAGCCGGCCGCCAGCGCTGCCTCGGCGCCGAGCCGGCGCCCGGTGAACATCATGTCCTTGGCGAGCGGCTTGCCGAGAATGCGCGGCAGCCTCTGGGTCGCACCGACCGTGCCGCGCAGGCTTTCGGGCGTTGCGAAAAACGCCTCGGGCGTCGCGACGACGAAATCGCAGCACGCCGCGATCTCGCAGCCGGAGCCGATCGCCGCGCCGTGCACGACGCCGACCACCGGCATCGGCAGGCTCTCGATTGCATTATAGGCCGTGTAAGCGGCGAGCCGCCGCGCACGCACCTGGTCGGCGGTCATGCCGCCGCGCTCCTTGAGGTCGGCACCGGCGCAGAACGCCGGACCGGCGCCGCGGATCAGCACGAGCCGCACCGCCGCGTCATCGCGCGCCGCGGCGGCGGCCGCCACGATGTCGTCGCACATGGCGCGGTTGAGCGCGTTGCGGGCCTCGGGGCGATCCAAGGTCAACGTGGCGACGCCGGCCTCGACGCCATAGCGGAGCGTGGCAAGCTTCATGGCTTGTCCGTGCGGAACGCGCGCATGCGCCGGTTCATGTCGCGGCCGGCTTCGAGCGCCCGGTCGAACGGCAATTCGGCGACGCGGTAGAACAGCGTCTTGGTCGCCGCCATGGCCGGCGGCGAGACCGCGGCCAAAACCTGGGCGGACCGCATGGCCTCGTGCATCAGCGCGTCTGGCGCCACGACGCGGTTGACGAGCCCGAGCTCCAGGGCCCGCGCCGCGTCGATGGCCGCGCCGGTGGCGACCAGCTCGAACGCGGCCTTGCGGCCGGCCTGGCGCACCAGGTTCGCCATCACCACCGCGGCGACGATGCCGTGCTTGACCTCGGGGTAGCCGAGCCTGGCGGTCGCCGCCATG
>JASHQO010000445.1 GCA_030039105.1 Xanthobacteraceae bacterium | reverse complement strand
GAGATCAAGGCCGAGCTCGACAAGCTTGCCACCGAGATCGCCGACTATCTCGACATTTTGCGCTCGCGCGCCCGCATCCAGACCATCGTCAAGGACGAGCTCGCCGAGGTTAAAAAGGAATTCGCCACCCCGCGCAAAACCCTGATCGTCGATCAGGAAGGCGAGATGGAGGACGAAGACCTGATCCAGCGCGAGGACATGGTCGTCACCGTGTCCCACGCCGGCTACGTCAAGCGCGTGCCGCTGTCGACCTATCGGTCGCAGAAACGCGGCGGCAAGGGCCGCGCCGGCATGCAGACCCGCGACGAGGATTTCGTCACCCGGCTGTTCGTCGCCTCGACCCACACGCCGGTGCTATATTTCTCGTCACGCGGCCAAGTCTACAAGGAAAAGGTCTGGCGGCTGCCGCAAGCCGCGCCGCAGGCGCGCGGCAAGGCGCTGATCAACATCCTGCCGCTGGAGCAGGGCGAGAACATCACCACCATCATGCCGCTGCCCGAGGACGAGAAGACCTGGGACAAGCTCGACGTGATGTTTGCCACCACCCGCGGCACGGTCCGCCGCAACAAGCTGTCGGACTTCGCCGACGTGCGCCGCTCCGGCATCATCGCCATGAAGCTCGACGAGGGCGACGCCATCGTCGACGTGCAGATCTGCACCGAGAACGACGACGTGCTGCTGACCTCGGCGGCCGGCCAGTGCATCCGCTTCGCGGTCGACGACGTGCGCGTGTTCCAGGGCCGCACCTCGATCGGCGTGCGCGGCATCAATCTTGCGGAAGGCGACCGGCTCATTTCGCTCTCCATCCTGCGTCACGTCGAGGCCACCGCCGACGAGCGCGCGGCCTATCTGAAACGCGCCAGCGCGGTGCGCCGCGGCACCAACGGCAACGGCGAGGCGGAGGACAACGGCGTCGATGCCGAGGAGGCGAGCGGCGCCATCGAGCTTGGCCAGGAACGCTATGCCGAGCTGTCGGCCAAGGAGCAGTTCGTGCTGACGATTTCCGAAAAGGGCTTCGGCAAGCGCACCTCGTCGTACGAGTACCGCACCACCGGCCGCAGCGGCAAAGGCATCGTCGCCATGGCGATCACCGAGAAGAACGGCCGCATCGTCGCGTCCTTCCCGATCGAGGAGCAGGACCAGATCATGCTGGTCACCGACGGCGGCCAGCTCATCCGCTGCCCGGTCGACGGTATCCGTATCGCCGGCCGCTCGACGCAAGGCGTCATCGTCTTCACCACCGCCGAAGGCGAGAAGGTGGCGTCGGTCGAGCGCTTGTCCGAAGAGGGCGAGGACGGCGGCGAGTAAGCCTCGCCGTCGCAGTCACGGCGAAGGTTCCCCATGGAACCGGAAAAATTTTTGCGTCGGCTCGCATTGACAACGTCGCGCGTCGGCGCAGAATTTCAAAGCAACCTTCCGCAAATGGAGGTGCCGATGAATCCACCGGGCCTAAGCGCCGCGACGATTGTTGCGTAACGCGCGTTCGGTACGCAACTTAGCGGCAAGCGCGAACGTCTTCGCCGGCGGCGACTTCAGCGGGTCGCATCAGTGAGGCAAGACCCCACCTTAGTCGCCCCGGCGCACGCCGCCGTTGCTGCAGCAACCGTCACGACATGATCAATTGAACGGCGCCGAGCTTCGGTGGTGCGGTCACCGTGGGCGGCGGATATTTCATTCACGCGTGCAGCGCAGACGATGCACGGCGCACCCAGCGCGGATCCGCTGTGCAGTTTGGCGGGAACCAGCCAGTCTTGGGCCGACCGCAGTCTTGGGCCGACCACTATGGCTGTTGAAGTCCAGCCAAGACGTATTGAGCTGGCGACAAACCGGGAACGTCCGCCGGCGGAGGCGCTATCTGACGGGGACGGCACGCGCGCTGCCCCTTTTTCATGCGCGCGTTCTGCGGCTAAGCTCGTGCCGTGGAGACAGCGATGACCGAACATCATGCCGATGAGCGCTGGAAGCACGATGGCGTGCGCGTCATTCCCGGCAGCGAGCTCGATCCCAACGTGCCGTCGACGCCGGGCATGGACCGCAAGGCGGCGATCAATTTCGCCCGCGCCGGAGCGCAGAAGCTGTGGGCCGGCACGGTGACGATCAGGCCCGACGCCAAGACCGGCGCGCATCATCACGGCCATCTCGAGAGCATCATCTACGTGGTGCGCGGCAGGGCGCGCATGCGCTGGGGCGAGCGCCTGCAGTTTGCCGCCGAAGCCGGCCCCGGCGATTTCATCTTTGTGCCGCCCTATGTGCCGCACCAGGAGATCAACGCCAGCGCCGACCAGATTCTCGAATGCGTGCTGGTGCGCAGCGACGGCGAGGCGATCGCGATCAATCTCGACATCGAGCCGGTGGAGAAGCCGGAGACCGTTTTGTGGGTGGACCCGATCCACCGCGATGGGGCTAAATCGTAGGGCGGATGAGCGTAGCGTAATCCGCCGTTCGGCCTGCGAATTGGCGGATTACGCCTTCGGCCAATCCGCCCGACAAAATTTCGAGGAACCGCGCCATGACAGCCATCGCGATCAAGGACATCACCATCCACCCTGTGGTCGAGCAGCAGGGCACGTTCTTCGAGGTGATGGGATTTTTCCCGACCCTGACCAAGGACCTGCTCGAGCAAAACCGCTCCTGGATGCAGCCGACTTTTCTCGATCCGGCCGGCGACAAGCTCGTGCTCTGCATCCAGAGCTTCATCGTCAAGACGCCGCACCACAACATCCTGGTCGACGCCTGCGTCGGCAATCACAAGCCGCGGCCGACGCGGCCGTTCTGGCACATGATGAACACCGACCGTTTCGAGAACGGGCTCGCCGCCACCGGCCTCACCGTCAACGACATCGATTACGTGATGTGCACCCATCTGCACACCGATCACGTCGGCTGGAACACCAGGCTCGAGAACGGCCGCTGGGTGCCGACTTTTCCGAAAGCGCGCTACATCATGGCCGACCGCGAGCTCGAGCACTGGACGGCGCGCGAGAAGGACAATCCGTCGGGCGTGCCGTGGATCACCGACTCGGTGCTGCCGATCGTCGCCGCGGGCCGCGCCCAGATCGTCAAAAGCGATTACACGTTCAACGAGGTGCTGCAGTTCATTCCTACCCCCGGCCACACCATCGACCATTACTCGATCCTGGTCGGCCGCCGCGGCGAAGACGTGCTGATCACCGGCGACATGATTCATTCGCCGCTGCAGGGCCGCTATCCCGAGCTCGGCATGATGTCCGACTACGACTCGCCGCAGGCCGGCACGACGCGGCGCAAGACTTTCGACCGCTTCTGCGAAGAGCCGACCATCCTGTGCGCGTCGCACTTTCCCATGCCGTCGACCTGCCGGGTGCGGCGCTGGGGCAATGGTTATAAGTTCATCGCCCCGAACGGCTGATCCGGCGCGCCAGTCAGAACGGCTTTTCGCCCAAGATCGTCAGCCGCCGCATCAGCCGGCGCTCGGCGGCGCTGAAATCGGTGCGCGCATGCAGCGTGCAGCGATTGTCCCACATCACGAGGTCGTGGGGCCGCCAGACGTGCTCGTAGACGAATTGGCGCTGCTCCTGATGGTCGAACAGCGTATCGAGGAGCGCGTTACCTTCGTCGTCGGGCAGGCCTTCGATAGCGACCGTCATCAGCCGGTTGACGTAGAGCGCCTTGCGTCCGGTCGCTGGGTGGGTGCGCACGATCGGATGCCAGTATGACGGAATGCCATCGCGCGCCTTGGTGCCGCGCTTCATCGAGGCGTTGTCGTAGTCGTAGGCATTGAGTGCCTTGCGGCCTTCGATCCTGGTTTTGACCGCCGCGGGCAGCGTCTCGTAGGCGAGGTAGGCGTTGGCGAACAGCGTGTTGCCGCCCGCGCCCGGCACTTCCAGCGAATAGAGCATCGACGCCATCGCCGGCCGCTCCTGATGGCACTGGTCGGTGTGAAAATGCATCTCGCCGTCGGGCAGCGCCCCGATCAGCTCGCCGTTCTCGCGGATGTTGGAGATCAGCATCACCGCCGGGTTCGTGGTGGTGAAGCGCCGGGTGTGGCTGACCGCGGGCGGCCCGAAGCGCTCACCGAAACGGACCTGGTCGTCCTCGCTCAGGTGCTGCTCGCGGAACAGGATGACGAGGTGGCGGTGCCAGGTGTCGAGAATTTTTTCGAACACGGCATCGCGCATCGGTGCGCTCAGATCGACGCCGGTGATTTCGGCGCCGATCGCG
>JASHQO010000444.1 GCA_030039105.1 Xanthobacteraceae bacterium | reverse complement strand
ATGTGATCTCTCTCAACCCGAGCACATCGAGCTTCGCTACCGTCAGCGGCACTGCTTCGCTCGCCGGCACCGTCGAAGCGATCTTTACGGCCGGCAGCTATGTGACGAAGCAATACACGATCCTCACGGCGACCGGCGGCCTCGGCGGCACGACGTTCTCGGGCTTGAGCACCAACCTGCCTGGCTTCGACGCCTCGCTCAGCTACAGCGCCGACGACGTGTTCTTGAACCTCAGCGCTGGTCTCGGCTCCGGCACGCCGCTCAATCAGAACCAGCAGAGCGTCGCCGTCGCGATCAACAATTTCTTCAACAACGGCGGCGCGCTGCCGCCGGGCTTCGTCAATGTCTTTGGCTTGAGCGGCGCCAATCTCACCACCGCGCTGACGCAGCTCGACGGCGAGGCGGCGACCGACGCGCGCAAGGGTGCCTTCCAGTTGATGAGCGACTTCCTCAACCTGATGCTGGATGCAACAAGCGGCGGCGGGATCGGCGGTGGCGGCGGCGCGGCAAGCAACGGCGGCGCGCTCGGCTTTGCACCAGAGCAGGACGCGACGCTGCCGTCGGAGATCGTGCTGGCCTACAACGCGATGCTGACCAAGGCGCCGCCGCAGCCGCCAACCTTCGATCAGCGCTGGACCGCCTGGGGCTCCGCCTTCGGCGGCACCAGTCATACCGGCGGCGATCCGACGGTCGGCTCGAACGACGTCACGGCGCGCGACTACGGCGTTGCCGGCGGCATGGACTATCATTATTCGCCCGACACCGTCATCGGCTTCGCGCTCGCCGGCGGCGGCACCAATTGGAATTTGGCGCAGGGGCTCGGCAGCGGCCGCAGCGATGCATTCCAGGCGGGCATCTATGCCAAGACCCATTCCGGCCCGGCCTATCTCTCGGCGGCGCTGGCCTTTGCCAACAACTGGTTCACCACCAACCGCACGTCTGCGCTCGGCGACCAGCTCGAGGGCAAATTCCAGGGCCAAAGCTATGGCGGCCGGCTCGAGGCCGGCTACCGCTACGGATTGCCGTCGACGAACGGCCTCGCCGGCGTCACGCCCTATGCGGCAGTGCAGGCGCAGAGCTTCCACACGCCGAGCTATGCCGAGACCGATCTCACCGGCGGCGGCTTTGGCCTGTCCTACAATGCCATGAATGCGACCGACACCAGAAGCGAGCTTGGCGCGCGCTTCGATGCGCTGACCATGCTCGGCGCCATGCCGCTGATCCTGCGCGGCCGCCTGGCCTGGGCGCACGACTGGGTCGGCAATGCGCTGCTCGACGCGGCGTTCCAGGCGCTGCCCGGCACGACCTTCATCGTCAACGGCGCAGCGCCGCCGAAGGACTCCGCGCTGACCACACTCGGCGCCGAGCTGCGCATGACCGCGAACTGGTCGTTGCTCGGCAAATTCGACGGCCAATTCGGCAACGGCTCGCAGACCTATGCCGGCTCCGGCACGCTGCGCTATGCGTGGTAATGCGCCGGATGGGGCGGCTATCCGACCCGCGACGCCCGCCCGGAATTTAATTTCGCGCTCGTCGTGGTGCGCAAGCGTCGCGGCGCCGGTAAGGCCTCGCGGATCCCGCTCCTATCCTTGCCCACAAGGGGAAAGGGAAAGCGCCACCAAATTGGTCCGAAGTGTGGCGATAAGGTCTTGAAATAGATACGGAAAATCCTATCTCCAGGGAGCCGATAAAGGTGGCGCCATGGCGCCCGATCGGCTATGACATTCAATCGCGATTCGTCCAGGAATCCTGACCTTTGGCTGACGACGACATCCTGCCGCCGGAGAGCGGCGAGCCCTCCGATATTCGCCCCGTTTCCATCACGGAGGAGATGAAGAAGAGCTACCTCGATTACGCCATGAGCGTGATCGTGGCGCGCGCGCTGCCCGACGCCCGCGACGGGCTCAAGCCGGTGCACCGCCGCATCCTCTATTCGATGCACGAGAACGGCCACACGCCGGACAAGAAGTACGTCAAGTGCGCCCACGTGGTCGGCGACGTCATGGGCAAATACCATCCCCATGGCGACCAATCGATCTACGATGCGCTGGTGCGCATGGTGCAGGATTTCTCCATGCGCCTGCCGTTGATCGACGGCCAGGGCAATTTCGGCTCGGTCGACGGCGACAACCCCGCGGCCTACCGCTACACCGAATGCCGGCTGGCGCGGCCGGCGATGGAATTGCTGCGCGATATCGACAACGACACCGTCGATTTCCAGCCCAACTACGACAATTCCGAGCACGAGCCGGTGGTGCTGCCGGCGCGCTTTCCCAATCTTTTGGTCAACGGCGCCGGCGGCATCGCCGTCGGCATGGCGACCAACATTCCGCCGCACAATCTCGGCGAGGTGATCGACGCCTGCGTGGCGCTGATCGACAATCCGGCGCTCGGCGTCGACGACCTGATCGGCATCGTTCCGGGCCCGGATTTCCCGACCGGCGGCATCGTCTTGGGCCGCCAAGGCATCCGCGCCGCCTATCATCTCGGCCGCGGCGCCATCGTGATGCGCGGCAAGGTCGAGTTCGAGACGCTGCGCGGCGAGCGCGAAGCGATCATCATTTCCGAAATCCCCTACCAGGTGAACAAGGCGCACCTGGTCGAGCGCATCGGCGAATTGGTGCGCGACAAGAAGATCGAAGGTGTCGCCGCGCTGCGCGACGAGTCCGACCGCGACGGCTATCGCGTCGTGGTCGAGCTGCGCCGCGACGCCATGCCCGACGTGGTGCTCAACCAGCTCTACCGCTTCACCGCGCTGCAATCCTCGTTCGGCGCCAACATGGTGGCGCTCGAAGGCGGCCGGCCGCAGGTGATGAACCTGAAGGACCTGCTGCAGTCGTTCATCGCCTTCCGCGAGCAGGTGATCTACCGGCGCACCCGGCATCTGCTCGGCGAGGCGCGCGACCGCGCCCATGTGCTGGTCGGCCTCGCCATCGCGGTCGCCAATATCGACGAGGTGATCAAGCTCATTCGCGCCGCCAAGGACGCCAACGAGGCGCGCGACGAATTGATGAAGCGCGACTGGCCGGCGAACGACGTCGCCGCCATGGTCACCCTGATCGACGATCCGCGCCACAGCGTGTCGCCGGCCGGCACGACCAAGCTCTCCGCCGAGCAGGCCAAGGCGATCCTCGACCTGCGCCTGCAGCGGCTGACTGCGCTCGGCCGCGACGAGATCAAGGCCGAGCTCGACAAGCTCGCCGACGAGATCGCCGATTATCTCGACATTCTTCGCTCGCGCGCCCGCATCCAGACGATCGTCAAGGACGAACTAACGAAGATCAAGGACGAGTTTTCCAGCCCGCGCAAAACCCTGATCGTCGATCAGGAAGGTGAGATGGAAGACGAGGATTTGATTCAGCGCGAGGACATGGTGGTCACCGTCTCGCACGCCGGCTACGTCAAGCGCGTGCCGCTGTCGACCTACCGGGCGCAGCGGCGCGGCGGCAAGGGCCGCGCCGGCATGCAGACGCGCGAGGAGGATTTCGTCACCCGGCTGTTCGTCGCTTCAACGCACACGCCGGTCCTGTTTTTCTCGTCGCGCGGCAAAGTCTACAAGGAAAAGGTCTGGCGGCTGCCGCAGGCCGCACCGCAGGCGCGCGGCAAGGCTTTGATCAATATCCTGCCGCTCGAGCAGGGCGAGGCCATTACC
>JASHQO010000443.1 GCA_030039105.1 Xanthobacteraceae bacterium | reverse complement strand
GTCGACGTCGTCCTCAAGCCCGGCGAAGCCTTGCGTGTCGGCGCCTTCCTGCCGTTCGAGCACGATCGAGCGGCCATCGGGCATGATGATGCGGTCCCAGACGAGCAACACGCGGTTCTGGCCGAATGCGACCTGACTATCGTACTTGCCGACCAGGCGGGTACCTTGCGGGATCAAGAGATATTTTCCGGTCGGCGTGTCATAGACGGCTTCGGTGACCTGGGCCGTGATCTCGCCAGGCAAGTCGGAGCGGATGCCGGTGATGAGAGCGGCTGGAATGACGCTGCCCGCCTGCAAAACGTAACGGGACGGCGGATCGGCGATCCGGTCGGGACTGACGGTGCGCCGGTCAACGTCTCCGTTCATGAAGGCGAGCTTGCGATCCTGCATGTTCTGCACGGCATTGGGATCGATCGGCGGCGCCTCGGCCGGGACGGCCAGCGGCGCGCCTGGCGTGGGTAACGGCAGCGCGGGTGCAGCTGAGGCGGCGCGCGTCTCAGTCGCGGTGAATAGTTTGCTGACGCGCGCAGCTTCGATCTCTTGCTGGAGACGCTGCTCGGCGGCGTCGGTACCGGGAACAATCAAAGCCCCGGGGATCGGCACCTGACGTCCTGCGTTCTGCGCGTTGAGGATCGGGCGGCCAAGATCGCCCGGCAACGGCGGCCCGAGCGGCGGCACGCCGGTGTAATCTTTTGGCAGCGTCGAGAGTCCATCCGCAGTCGCGCGATTGTCCGTGTTGTAGAGTTCCTGTCCACGCTCACCGGCGTTCCGGGATCTGAGCGCATATCCGAAGGCGCCCGCGATCGCGATGCCGGCGATACAGCCGAGAGCGACGAGCACCTTACGCGAAAGGCGGGTGACGCGCGGGCGATCCGGCCGCAGGCGCAGATCGGGCGCGATCTCGGGAGCCGGGTGGCCAGGCGCATCGCTCATGACCGCGGCCTTCCGTCGGTGCGGACGATGCGCACGCGACGTTCGCTGTCCTTATCGCCGAGCCGCAGTTCGGCGGCAGCGAACAGGCGATCGACGATGTAGTAGTTCTGGCGGACGCGGTAGTTGACGAGTTCGGAGCTGCCCGCCGGTCCGATAACGAACAGCGGCGGCATCTCACCCTGGCGTATGCCGGCCGGGAATTCGATATAGACCTTGGAGCCGTCATCGAAGGCGCGCAGCGGCCGCCACGCCGGGTCATCACCTTCGATCGCATAACGGAAATTGAGCGCTTCCAGGTCGACTCCGGTCTCGATCGGCGCGGCGGTTTCGGCAAGCGCGTTTTGCCGGCGCAACGCGATTAACTGGTCCTCGGGATATTGCCATGAGACCGACGCCATGTAGGTCTTCTCGGTCGAGCGTAGTTCCATGAGATAAGTGCGCCGGTCGGTGTTGATGACGAGGTTGGTGACGAGATCGGGCCGCGTCGGCTTCACCAGGATGTGGATCTTCTTGGTCGTGCCGGTCCCGCTCTCGGTGTCGCCGACGATCCAGCGCACGGTATCGCCGGCGGCGACGGGCCCCGAGCCCGTGAGTTGCTCGCCCTCCTGCAAGGCGATGTCGGTGATTTGGCCAGGCGCGGCATAGACCTGATAAAGTGCGCCGGCCGAGAACGGATAGACTTGCACGGCGTTGATGAAGCCGTTGCGGACCGGCTGGACGCGGGCAGCCGCGTTAGCTTGCGTGATCCGCTGCTTCGGGTCCTTCAGCTCCGGCGGCACTTTGGCTCCGGGCAGCGGCTTCAGTTGGCCGGGAAGCGGCAGCGGCTTCGGCAGCTCCACGATCTCGACCGGCTTCGGGGGATCGGCGGCAAGCGTTGCGGGCGCAGCGTCGTCATAGGAAATGTCCGGCGGCTTGAGCGGGATGGTGCAGCCGGCGAGTGCGAAGCCCACAATGAAGACGGTAGTGGAAGCGCGGACAGATGGCAGCATCATGAGCCCAGCTCCTTCGACCAGTTGATGGCGTTGATGAAGATGCCGAGAGGGTTCTTGCGCAGGCGCTCGGCGTCGTGCGGCGGCTGGATCGCGATGGTGAGGATCGCGGTCCAGTGCGCGGTCTCGGCAAGCGCGCCGTCCTGGTAGCGGCGTTGGGTCCAGGCGACGCGAAAACTGTCCGGCGACGCGCGGATCACGCTCGAGACGTCGACGGCGATTTGCTGCTTGCCGAGCTTGGCAAAGGGATCTTCGGCGCGGGCGTAATCGTTGAGCGCCGCGGCGCCATTGGTCGTCGTGAAGTCGTAGGCAGCGAGCCAATTCTGGCGCACGATGA
Source organism: Xanthobacteraceae bacterium (assembly GCA_030039105.1). Lineage (GTDB taxonomy): Bacteria > Pseudomonadota > Alphaproteobacteria > Rhizobiales > Xanthobacteraceae > BOG-931. Next base: position 5,552 of record JASHQO010000443.1, on the reverse strand, counting down.
CCGGATCGTCCGGAATGCTGCGGACATTTTCGATGAAGCGGGCGAGATACCAGGCGATCTGCGGATCGGTTGGCTGATAGTCGGCGTCTGCCGGCGCGATGGCTTGCGCCTGGCCGAGCTTGTCGACCTCCACGACCCACGGCACCACGCTGCCGCGCAGCGACTGCCAGACCAGGGCCATGGCGAGGCCCGACGACAACAAGAGCGAGCCGAACGCCATCAGGCGCCAATTCTTCGCCTGGACGCGCGCCGAACCGATCCGGTCGTCCCAGACCTGGGCGGCGCGTTGGTAGGGCGTCTCGGGTTCGGGCGTGCGCCCGTAGCGTACTGACGCTCGCTTGAACATCAGGGATTCCCTTCGGTGAGATCGACGGAATGGCCGGCGCCGTGGCTGTCGCCGGAACGCACGGCGTGGGCGGCGGCGGAAACACCATGGCTCATGGTCTGGCCGCGCTTCATGCGACGCGCCCAGACCGGCGTTGACGACGGCCCTGCGGCGGTGGCGGCAGCGGCACCGTAGGACGCCGACGCCGCACCGGATAAACCGGCTCCGCCGCGCGCGGCGGCAGCCGTCATCCGCCCTGCACCGGCGAGCAGCGCGCCGCCGCCGCTCATCGCCGCGCCCACCCCCATCACGGCACCGGCACCAAGTCCTGCAGCGGCGAGCCCGGTACCGACGGCGGCGCCGGCGCCAAGTTGCGGCGCACCCGAGACGAGACCCGTCGCGATGCCGGGACCGAAGATGCCGAGGCCGAGAAGCGCGAGCGAAGCGAGCACGACGGAGAGCGCTTGCTCGACGGTCGGCTGCGATCCGCCGTAACCCGCAGTGAACTGCGAGAAGAGGCCGGAGCCGATGCCGACGATGACGGCAAGCACCATCACCTTGATGCCGGAGGCGACGATGTTGCCGAGCACGCGCTCGGCGAGGAATGCGGTCTTGTTGAATAGCGCGAACGGGATAAGGACGAAGCCGGCCAGTGTGGTGAGCTTGAACTCGATGAGCGTGATGAAGAGCTGGACGGCGAGGATGAAGAAGGCGATCAGCACCAGGAGCCAGGACACCATCAACACGCTGATCTGGACGAAGTTAGCGAAGAACGAGGTGAAGCCCATCATCTGGCTTGCCGCGTCGAGCAGCGGCTGACCGGCATCGAGCCCAACCTGGGCGAGCCGCCCGGGACGCAGGAAGTCGGCGGTGGAGATCGAGGAGCCGCCCGCTTTGATGCCAAGTCCCGCGAAGCTGTTGAAGACGATCGCGGAGAGATTGTTGAAGTTACCGATCAGGAAGGCAAAGAAGCCGATATAAAGTGTCTTTCGGATCAGGCGTTGCATCACGTCTTCGTCGGCGCCCCACGCCCAGAACAGGCCGGCGAGCGTGATGTCAATAACGATGAGGGTGGTGGACAGGAAACCGACTTCACCCTTGAGCAGGCCGAACCCGGAATCGATGTAGGTGGTGAAGGTGTTGAGAAAGGTATCGATCACGCCGACATTGTTCATGGCTGCGTCCCCGTGCCGGCGGCCGGGACGGGCCCGGCTGGTGTCGCGCCGGATTGGGTCGGGTGGCCGAAGAAACGATGGCGGTTCTCCTCCCAGACGGCGCGGCAATGCGCGTCCTCGGCGCGGTCGACAGACGCTTCCGGACCGAGCGCGGCGCAGCGGCGCAACGCGGCTGACAGATCCTGCGTGGGCGGCGCCGGCGTCACGGTGATGTCCGCCGACGGTGACGGTCGCCGATTGACGGAGGTGAGCGCGGCAACCAGGAGCGCGACCAGAACGATGGCGACCGCGGCGGCACGGAAAATATCGGCACGCATCATGACGGGCGCCTCAGTTGCCGCTGAACATCGTGACATTGCCCGGCACGTAACCGCTGCGCGTCGCGAACAGCTGGTACTGGGCCTGTCCCTGCGCCTCGTTGGTGACGGCGCGGGCCTGCTCCAAGGCGTCGGCGCGGGCTTTGGCCGCGAGGACGGCCACGAGATCGGAGATCTGCTGCGCATGAAGAGCGAGGAGCTGGTTGCCGGCTTGTGACGCCTGGAGCGCGCCGGAGGCCGACTGGCTCGATGTCACCAGCGAAGATAGCGTCGTGCTATTGGTTCCGATATTACCGATGACGCCGGCCTGGATCTTCAAGGAGTCCTGGAACGCGCCGAGCGAAGTCTGCCAGCGCGTTTGCGCGGCGGCCATTAAAGCTGCGTTCGAACTATTAGCGGCTGGAGGACCGTAGGTGGTCGAGAATGCCTGCTGAATCTTGCCGATGTCGAAGCTGATGTTCTGAGCCTGCGTGAGCAGCGTCTGCGTGCGCTGCTGGTTCGACTGGAGCTGCTGCAGGGTCGAGGTCGGCAGGTTGGCGAGGTTCTTCGCCTGATTGAGCAGCATCAGCGTCTGGTTTTGCAGCGCCGTGATCTGGTTGTTGATCTGCTGCAGCGTATGCGCCGCGGTCAGCAGGTTCTGTGCGTAGTTGCTTGGGTCGTAGACGACGAGCTGCGCCGTTGCGGGCGTTGCCGTAACGAGGCCGATAAGAATAAAGGCGCAAAAGCTGCGACAGACATGACGGGTCTTCATGGAACGACCTCTTTGCTGGCGGAATCGTGTGTGTGAGACGTGTCTGTGATGAGATCGGCAGCCCAGGCGATGCCGCGTTCGGCAAGCCAGGCGGCGGCGAAGGCGCCGCGGCCGGACCGGGCGAGAAGCCGCTCGATGGCGGTATGGTCCGCCTTCGAGGAGGCGGCGCAGAAGGCAAGCGCTACGGGTCCGAGACCAAGCTCGAACAGACGGTTGCCGCGGCGGCTTTGACAGTAGTAGTCGCGTTTCGGCGTCGCCCGCGCGATGATCTCGACCTGACGATCGTTCAGTCCGAAGCGGCGATAGACGCTGAATATCTGCGGCTCGATCGCGCGCTCGTTGGGCAGGAAGACCCGCGTCGGACAACTCTCGATAATGGCCGCAGCAATGCCGCTGCTGGAAATGTCGGAGAGGGACTGGGTGGCGAAGACGACGCTGGCGTTCTTTTTTCTTAAAGTCTTCAGCCACTCGCGTAATTGCTGCGCGAACGCGGGATCGTCGAGGACGAGCCAGCCTTCGTCGATGATGAGCAATGTCGGGTGTCCATCGAGCTTCAGCTCGATGCGGTGGAAGAGATAAGTGAGGACGGCGGAGGCGGCGCCCGCTCCGATCAAACCTTCGGTTTCGAAAGCCTGGACACTCGCCTCTCCGAGACGCTCAGCCTCGGCGTCGAGCAGGCGGCCGAACGGACCGCCGACGCAGTAGGGTTGCAGCGCCTGCTTGAGCGGCTGGGCCTGCAACAGGACGGCGAGGCCCGTGATGGTGCGCTCTTCAACGGGTGACGAGGAGAGCGACGTTAGCGCCGACCAGAGGTGCTCCTTCGCGGCAGGATCGACGGTGACGCCTTCCTTGGCCAGGATGGCCGCGACCCACTCGGCGGCCCAGGCTCGCTCGGCCGGATCCTCGATAAAAGCAAGCGGCTGGAGCGCAACCGAATCTGCTGCGTTGTCGGAGAGGCCGCCGCCGAGGTCGTGCCAGTCGCCGCTCATCGCCAGCGCGGCAGCGCGGATGCTGCCGCCGAAGTCGAAGGCAAAAACCTGGGCGTCCGGATAGCGCCGGAACTGCAGCGCCATCAGTGCCAGCAGCACGGACTTGCCGGCGCCGGTCGGCCCGACGATCAAGGTGTGGCCGACGTCGCCGACATGGAGCGAGAACCGAAAAGGGGTTGCGCCCTCGGTCTTGCCGAAGAACAGCGGCGGCGCCCCAAAATGCTCATCCCGTTCCGGCCCGTCCCAGACCGCGGAGAGCGGGATCATATGGGCCAGGTTGAGGGTTGAGACCGGCGGCTGACGGACACTGGCATAGACGTGCCCCGGCAACGAGCCGAGCCAGGCCTCAACCGCGTTGACGCCTTCCGGAATGCAGGTGAAGTCGCGGCTTTGGATGACCTTCTCGACAAGGCGCAGCTTCTCGGCCGCGGCGCCTGGTTCGCTGTCCCAGACCGTGATGCTGGCGGTGACATAGGCTTCACCGACGTCGTCGGAGCCGAGCTCCTGCAATGCGAGGTCCGCATCGGCTGCCTTATTGGCGGCATCGGTATCCACCAGAACTGACGCCTCGTTGGTCATCACCTCCTTGAGGATCGCGGCGATGGACTTGCGCTTGGCGAACCACTGGCGGCGGATCTTGCTGACGAGCTTCACCGCTTCGGTCTTGTCGATGAGGATGGCGCGCGTCGCCCAGCGATACGGAAACGCCAGCCGGTTCAGCTCGTCGAGGATTCCCGGATGTGTGGCCGAGGGAAATCCGATAACCGTCAACGTGCGCAGGTGATGAGAGCCGAGACGTGGTTCGAGGCCTCCGGTCAGGGCCTCGTCGACTAGCAGAGCATCAAGGTGCATCGGCGTCTCGGGCACGCGCACGCGCTGATGCCGCGTCGAGACCGTCGAATGCAGATAGGTCAAAGTGCTGGCGTCATCGAGCCAGGTGGCTTCCGGCACAAAACCTTCGACAAGTTGGAGGATGCGGTCGGTGCGATCGACAAAGCCACCGAGCAGTTCGTGGGCATCGACACCGCTTTGCGACTTGCCTTCGTAGAGCCAGCTTTCGGCGCGTGACGCATCCTCCGGCGGCGGCAGCCAAACGAAGGTCAGAAAGTATCGGCTTTCGAAATGAACGCCTTCTTCTTCGAACTGCTCGCGCCGTTCGATATCGACCAGCGCCGAGACGGAGTCTGGGAACGTGCTGTGCGGATAGGATTGCGCCGGCAGACGCTGCGCTTCGACGAAGATGGCCCAGCCGGAACCGAGGCGGCGCAGCGCATTGTTGAGGCGCGCCGTCGTGCCGACCAGCTCGGCCGGCGTGGCGCTATCGAGATCAGGCCCACGAAACCGCGCCGTCCGCTGAAAAGAGCCATCCTTGTTGAGGACGACGCCTTTGGCGAGCAGTGCGGCCCACGGCACGAAGTCGGCGAGGCCTGCGGTGCGGTTGCGGTATTCGGCGAGGTTCATCATCGTCGGTCCCTCACGCCCGCAGGTACGAGGGGTAACGGAGATGACGCCTCACCACATCGACGAACTGTGCGTCGCGTTTTGCCGCCCACACGGCCGCGGCGTGTCCGAGCACCCAGATCACGAGTCCGGGGATCCACAGCCGCAGGCCGAGCGCGATGGCGGCGGCAAGTGTGCCATTCGCGATCGCGACTGCCCGCGGCGCCCCACCGAGCAGGATCGGATCGGTGAGCGCGCGATGGACCGGCGCGTAGAACCCGGCGATGTTTGCGTCACCCTCCGTCACAGAAGCGCTCCGCCGCTGAACGAGAAGAACGAGAGAAAGAAGCTCGAAGCAGCAAACGCGATCGATAACCCGAACACGATCTGGATCAGCCGCCGGAAGCCGCCGCTGGTGTCGCCGAAGGCGAGGGTCAGCCCGGTCGCGATGATGACGATCACGGCCATGATCTTCGCCACCGGACCTTGAATGGAATCGAGGATCTGCTGGAGTGGCTGCTCCCATGGCATCGACGAGCCCGCGGCGTGAGCTTG
>JASHQO010000442.1 GCA_030039105.1 Xanthobacteraceae bacterium | reverse complement strand
CTCGGCACGCCGCCGCATCTGCTCTCCACGTTGTTCAAGACCGATGCCAAGATCGACGTCGTCTACGTGCCCTATACCGGTTCGGCGCAATCGGTGAACGACCTGCTCGGCGGCCAGACCCAGTTCACCATCGACGGCCTCGTCACGCTTTATCCACTGCTCAAGGCCGGCAAGCTGCGCGCGCTTGCCATCGCCCGCGGCGAACGCTGGCCGGCGCTGCCCGAGGTGCCGACCCTGGTGGAAAGCGGCTATCCGGATTTTGTCCTCGACGCCTGGACCGGCCTCGTGGCGCCCGCCGGCACGCCGCGCGCCATCGTCGAACAGCTCAACGCAGCCGTGAACGACGGCCTCAAATCGCAGGCCGCTCAGGACAATTTGGCCAAGTTCTCGGCGATCGCGAAGATCGGCACGCCGGAGGATTTCAAAAGCTTCCTTGCCGAGCAGACCCGGAAATGGGCCGCCATCGTCAAGCTCGCCGGCGCGCGAATCGACTGAACGGACGCCGCCGCAGGCTGTGGGTATCTCGGCCCGGCCGTTTCACTGCCGGATTGCGCCGTCGGCCGTTGTACGGTTGAGTCGGCCGTGGTTGGTAGAACCATGCCCAACGAACCCCTGGCGCTGCCGGAACTTTTGGCCGGACTGCCCGAGACCGCCGACTACGACGCGGTCCTGGCCGCGATCATGGCGACCGAGGGCGGGCGGAAATTCCTGACCGAATTCGCCGACCGCAACCGCAACGCCGACACCGCCATGGTGGTCGGCGCCATCGCCCGCATCGAGGCGGCGCTGCGCGGCGAAGCCGGGCCGCCGGCCTCGACCGGCCCCGGCGATCTGATCGAAATCGCGGCGGCGCTCGAGCGCATCGCCGCGGCGCTCGCCGCCGGCACGAGCCGCGCATCCGGTACCGCCGCCGCCATCGAGCGCATGCAGGACATCGCCTTCATGCTGCACGAGCGTCCGCTCGAGCCGACGCTGCGCGACGCGTTCGACGCCGCGGTGCGCGAGCTGTCCGCGGCCGGGCGCAGCGACACCGATCCGGGTGCCGGCGAACTGCTGCAGGCGCTCGCAAGCCGCGTGCGCGAGATGATCGAGGCGCGGATGTCGCATCGGCCGGCCGCGGCGCTGTTTGCCGTGCCGGTGGACGACGGTGAAGCTTTGGCTCGAGCGGTCGCGGCGCTTGCCGAATCGCTGCCGGCCATCGCCGCGACGCCGCCCGATGCGACGCCGCCCGCTCCGCCACAGCCGGTCGAGGCACCGATCGTCGAGACCGCCGCTGCCGTGACAGCAATGCCGGCTACGGAGGCCGCAGCAGTGCCGGTTGCAGCGCCGGAACCGCAAGCGGCCGAGGCGAATATCGTCGCGGTCGAAGATGCAGCGCCGTCGCCGCAGGCCGCGCTGGAAGTTTTCGATAGCCAGGCCATTTTGATGGAGGCGTTTGCCGACGATCATTTTGCCAGCGCCGCCATTGCACCTGAGCCGCCTGCAAGCGACGTACAGCCGGGCGGGGCGGTGGCGGAAACGGAGGCGCCGCGCGAAGAACCGCCAAGCCCGGAGCCGCCGAGCGAGGCCGCGCTGCCAGCGCAAGAATTCACGGCCGAGCCGGTGGCCGGTCCCGAGGAGGATCCGGCCGATTTGTTCGAGCCGCAGCCGGAACCACCGGAACCGGCAGCCGAAGCTATGCCTCCGGCCGCAGCCCAAATTCCGCGGCCGCCGGAGCCGCCCCAAATCGTGCCGCCGCCGCCGGTGCGCGCGATTCCGCGCCCGCCGCTGAGCGATCCGCTCGCCGCGGTGCGCGACCTCAGCGAGGAGGAGCTGATCGCGCTGTTCAGCTAACCGCGCGCAATGACTCATAATTCGCCGCTGGAACCGCGCCGTTCGTCACCGCTGCCCTGCCGGTGACAAAATTATTAACGCTTTATTAACCGACTTTGTCCCTGATAGTGATTCGGTCAGTCGGCACAGAAGTTGCTTTGGCTACGAGGTGAAGCGGATCAACAACGACGCTGCGTGTGCTTTGCTTTCTCGAGGTCGGCGGGGGCCTTTCGCTGGTGGTCCGCTCAACATGATCTTTGGAGGCCACGATGCACACACTTGCTGGTCGGGTTCTGACGGTCGTAGCGTTGTGCACGATTGTGTTGGCGCCGACGCGCCTTGCGGCGCGCGACGACGGGCGCTTTGCTGATTCTCCGTTGAAGCCGTGGTTCGACAGGCTGGCGAGCGCCAAGGGGCTGTGCTGCTCGTTCGCCGACGGCGTCAGAGTCGAAGACGTCGATTGGGACACCCAGGACGGCAGCTATCGGGTGCGGATCAACGGCCAATGGATTGTCGTGCCCGACGCGGCGCTTGTGACCGAGCCGAATAAATTCGGCCCGGCGGTGGTGTGGCCGTATCAGGACATCAACGGGACGACGCAAATCCGCTGCTTCATACCGGGGTCGGGCGCCTAGCTGCACAAACGGCACGCAGGAGCCCGCTTCCGAGTCAGTCAGAATCGGGCTCTCGCTGCCGCGTTGCTTGCAATCGGTTCGTCAGGCGACGAGGCGCGAGAAAACTTCCGGATCGACGTTGCCGCCCGACAGCACGGCGACCGCGACTTTGTTGCGCACGTCGATCTTGCCGGTCATCAGGGCGGCGAGCGCGACGGCGCCGCCCGGCTCGACCACGAGCTTCAACTCGGCAAAGGCAAAGGCGACCGCCGCGGCGACTTCCTGGTCGCTCGCCGCGACGCCGGCATCGACCAGCGAACGATTGATCGCGAAGGTAATCTTGCCCGGCGTGCGCGCCATCAGCGCGTCGCAGATGGTGCCGGTCAGCGCCGCGTTCTGCTCGCGCCGGCCGCTGCGGAACGAGCGGGCGTGGTCGTCAAAGCCTTGTGGCTCCGCGGTATAGACCGCGGCCGTCGGCACCCGCGCCTTGACGGCAAGGGCGATGCCGGCGGTCAGCCCGCCGCCGGACGCGGTGACCACGACGACGTCGGGCATAAGGCCGAGCGCGCTCAAATCCTCGACGATCTCGCGGCCGGCGGTGCCCTGGCCGGCGATGATCTGCGCGTCGTCATAGGGCGGCACCAGCGTCGCGCCGCGGCGCGCGGCGATCTCGGCGGCGATGGCCTCGCGGTCGTCGCGGGCGCGATCGTAGAGCACGACCTCGGCGCCGAGCGCCTTGGTGCGCTCGCGCTTCGCCCGCGGCGCATCATGCGGCATGACGATGACGCAAGGCATGCCGAGAAGCTGCGCCGCTGCGGCGACGCCCTGGGCGTGATTGCCGGAGGAGAAGGCGACGACGCCGCCCGAGCGCCGCTCCGCCGCAATCGCCGAAAGCTTGTTATAGGCGCCGCGGAACTTGAACGAGCCGGTGCGCTGCAAGGTCTCGGCCTTGAGGAACACCCGGCCGCCGGTCATGGCGTCGAGCGCGGCCGAGGTCAAAAGCGGGGTGTGCAGCGCGATCCCGGCAAGCCGGCGCGCGGCGTCCTCGACGTCGGCTGCAGTCGGCAAGGATACGGGCGCATCCATGGCGGCAACGGTAGCGCCGCAATTGCGGCGTCGGCAAGGGCGTCAGGATCAAATCCGCGGCGTGTCGCTGCACGCCACGCCGGGCAAAATGGCGGCTATTGATCGAACCGTCCGGCGGCGTGCGCCAGCATGGTGTAGACCTTGCCGGTGTCCGACGTCAGGTAGTTGCGCACCATGGCGGGACCGCGATCGCCGCGCGCGGCATCGTCGAGCAGCCGCTCGAACTCGTGGATGTAGTGCTCCACGGTCTGCCGGAATTCCGGGTCGCTACGATATTTGCCGCGGATTTCGTCGAACGCCTTCTGGCCCTGGATGGTGTAGAGGCGCCGCGAGAACATGCCGCGTTCGCCGCGCCGGTAGCGCTCCCACAGATCGACCGCCGCTTCGTGATCGATCATGCGGGCGATGTCGACCGAGAGCGTGTCGAGCGAATCGACGGCGTCGCGACGCTCCTCGCCGCGCGGCTGTTCCCGCGCCGACGGCGCGCCGGCCGGCTGGGCATCGTCGCGCGACGCGCGGGTCAAAAGGTCGGAGAGCCAG
>JASHQO010000441.1 GCA_030039105.1 Xanthobacteraceae bacterium | reverse complement strand
AGGCGCCGAGGCCTGGTTCCAAAAGCTCGCCGGCGCCGGCGACAATCTCATTCGCCGGCCGATGTTCGCGCCGTTCCGGCTGCGCGACATGCGCCTGAAGAATCGCGTCGTGGTGTCGCCGATGGCGCAATATAAGGCGGTCGACGGCTGCCCGACCGACTGGCACCTCGTCCACTACGGCGAGCGCGCCAAGGGCGGCGCCGGCCTGGTCTGCATCGAGATGACCTGCGTCAGCCCCGAAGGCCGCATCACGCCCGGCTGCACCGGAATGTACGCGCCCGAGCACGAAGCGGCCTGGAAGCGCATCGTCGATTTCGTCCACGCCGAGACCGACGCGAAAATCTGCTGCCAACTCGGCCATTCCGGCGCCAAGGGCTCGACCCAGCTCGGCTGGGAGGAGATGGACGCGCCGCTGCCGTCCGACAACTGGCCGCTGCTGGCGCCTTCGGCGGTTACCTGGTCGCCGCGCAACCAGATCGCTCACGCCATGACGCGGGCCGACATGGACAAGGTGCGCGAGCAGTTCGTCGCCTCGGCCGAAATGGCGGCGCGCTGCGGCTTCGACATGCTGGAGCTGCACTGCGCCCACGGCTATCTCTTGTCCTCGTTCATCACGCCGCTCACCAACAAGCGCACCGACGAATACGGCGGCAGCCTCGAAAACCGCATGCGCTATCCGCTGGAAATCTTCCACGCGGTGCGCGCGGCGTGGCCGGCGCAAAAGCCGATTTCGGTGCGCATCTCGGCTTGCGACTGGGTCGGCGCCGACGGCATCGAGCCGCGCGACGCGGTCGCGATCAGCCGTCTGCTCCAGCAAGCCGGCGTCGATATCTGCGACGTGTCGGCGGGCCAGACCTCGATCAACGCCCGGCCGGTCTACGGCCGCATGTTCCAGACGCCGTTCTCCGACCGCATCCGCAACGAGACCGGCATGGCCACCATGGCGGTCGGCAACGTCTTCGAGCCGGACCACGTCAATTCGATCCTGATGGCCGGCCGCGCCGACCTCGTCTGCCTGGCGCGGCCGCATCTCGCCGATCCGTATTGGACGCTTCATGCCGCCGCCAGGCTCGGCGACCGCGGCGAAACCTGGCCGCAGCCCTATTACGCCGGCCGCGATCAACTCTATCGACTCTCCAGCGCCGCGGGCGGCGGCGAGCTTCCAACAGCGGCGGTGTGACGATGACTGACCTTTCCGGAAAACATGCGCTGGTCACCGGCGGCGGCGGCGGCATCGGCGCCGCCATTGCCTTCGCGCTGGCCGATGCCGGCGCGCACGTCACGATCTGCGGGCGCCGCATGGAGGAGCTCGAATTCACCGCCGAGCGCCACGGCAACATTCACGCCGCGGCGGCCGACGTCACCGACGAGACATCGATCGGCAAGCTCTACATGCAGGCGCAAAAGGCCCGCGGCAAGTTCGCCATCGTGGTCGCCAATGCCGGCGCGGCGGGAAGCGCGCCGGCGGAAGACGTTTCGCTCGAGCTCTGGGACAGGACGCTCGCCGTCAACCTCACCGGCGCGTTCCTCTCGGTGCGGCCGGCGCTCGCCGGCATGCGCGAGCAAAAATGGGGCCGCATCGTCTTCACCGCTTCGACTGCGGGCCTGAAGGGCTATGCCTACGTGGCGCCTTACGTTGCCGCCAAGCACGGCGTCATCGGACTGATGCGCGCGCTTGCCGCCGAGACCGCCACGACCGGCATCACCGTGAACGCGGTCTGCCCCGGCTTCACCGAAACCTCGCTGCTCGACCGTGCCGTCGACCGCATCGCGGCCAAGACGAAAGTCGACGAGGCCGAGGCGCGCAAGATGCTGCAGGCCAATAATCCGCAAGGCCGATTCATCCAGCCCCAGGAAGTCGCCGACGCGGTGCTGTGGCTATGCGCCGAAGGCTCGGCCGGCATCACCGGCCAGGCGATCTCGATTTCGGGAGGCGAGACATGGTGAGCGCGCCGCTGCCTGCGCTTGCACCCAAGGAAAGCGACAGCAAGGCGCGGCTGCGGCTGTGGATCAGGCTGCTGCGCGCCAGCCGGCTGATCGAAGGCGTGGCGCGCGAGCGGCTGAAGGTCCAGTTCAAGGCTACCCTGCCGCGCTTCGACGTGATGGCGGCGCTTTACCGCAAGCCCGATGGCATGCTGATGAGCGAGGTTTCGCGTTTCTTGATGGTGTCGAACGGCAATGTCACCGGCATCGTCGACCGCCTGGTGTCCGACGGCCTGGTGGCGCGCGCCCAGCGCAACGGCGACCGCCGCACCTCGTTCATCAGCCTCACCCGCAAAGGCCGCACGCTGTTCGCCGACATGGCGGCGGCGCATGAGCGCTGGGTCGATGAGCTGCTCGGCGGCCTTTCGGTGCGCGATGCCGAGCAGATGTCGGCAAAGCTGAAATCGTTTCGCAGCGAGTGGGAGGGCGAAGCATGACGCGGATGGCGGCGCTCAAGCCCAAGCACTTTCTTTGGCGCACCGACGGCGCCGTCGCCGCGATCCGGCTCAACCGGCCGGCGCGCAAGAATCCCCTGACCTTCGACTCCTACGCCGAGCTGCGCGACACCTTCCGCGATCTGGCTTACGCCGACGATGTCCGCGCCGCGGTGTTTTTACCCAACGGCGGCAATTTCTGCTCCGGCGGCGACGTGCACGAGATCATCGGCCCGCTGGTGGCGATGGACATGAAGCAATTGCTCGCGTTCACGCGCATGACCGGCGATCTGGTCAAGGCCATGCTCCATTGCGGCAAGCCGATCATCGCCGCGATCGACGGCGTCTGCGCCGGCGCCGGCGCCATCATCGCCATGGCCTCCGACCTGCGCCTGGCGACGCCAAGCGCGCAGACCGCCTTCCTGTTCAACCGCGTCGGGCTTGCCGGCTGCGACATGGGCGCATGCGCGATCCTGCCGCGCATCATCGGCCAGGGCCGCGCCGCCGAGCTGCTCTACACCGGCCGCGCCATGACGGCGCAGGAAGGCGAGGCCTGGGGCTTTTTCAACAAGCTGGTCGCCGCCGATGCGCTCGAACGGGAAGCGCTGGCGCTGGCGCAAAAAATCGCGGCCGGCCCGGCTTTCGCCAACGGCATCACCAAGACGCAGCTCAATCAGGAATGGTCGATGAGCCTCGACCAGGCCATCGAGGCCGAGGCGCAGGCGCAAGCCATCTGCATGCAGACCGGCGACTTCGAGCGCGCCTATCGCGCGTTCGTCGCCAAGCAGAAACCGGCGTTCGAGGGCAACTGACAATGCGTCATTGCGAGCGCAAGCGAAGCAATCCACGCGGCAGTGCCGCTGCTGGATTGCTTCGTCGCTGCGCTCCTCGCAATGACGGGCGGCTCCTGGATTCCCGCTTGTGCCGGAATGAGCGGAGCTAAGCCGTGGCGGACAAGAGTTTCCTCACCTGGCCGTTCTTCACCGACCGCCATCGCGCGCTGGCCGAGGAGCTCGAGCGCTGGTGCGCCGCTAACTTGCCGGCCGATCATGGCGACGTCGATGCCGCCTGCCGCGATCTCGTGCAAAAGCTCGGCCGCGACGGCTGGCTCGCCCATACCGCGCCGGCTCCCGAGGCACCGGCGCCGCTCGACGTGCGCACGCTCTGCCTCATTCGCGAGACGCTGGCACGCCACGACGGGCTCGCCGATTTCGCCTTCGCCATGCAGGGCCTGGGCGCCGGCCCGATCAGCCTGGTCGGCAATGCCAAGCAGCGCGACTGGCTCAAGCGCACGCGCAGCGGCGACGCCATCGCCGCGTTCGCGTTGAGCGAGCAACAATCCGGCTCCGACGTCGCCAATATCGCGCTGACCGCGCAGCGCTACGGCGACGGCTATATTCTCGACGGCGAAAAAACCTGGATCTCCAACGGCGGCATTGCCGACATGTACGTCGTCTTTGCCCGCACCGGCGAAGGTCCCGGCGCCAAAGGTCTCTCTGCCTTCCTGGTGCCCGGCAAGAAATTGGCGGGCTTTTCCGTCGCCGAACGCATCGATGTCATCGCGCCGCATCCACTGGCGCGGCTGAAATTCGAGCGCGTCACCGTGCCGGCTGCCGCGATGATCGGCGCGCCGGGCGAAGGATTCAAGATCGCCATGGCGACGCTCGACATCTTCCGCTCGACCGTCGGCGCCGCCGCGCTCGGCTTCGCGCGCCGGGCGCTCGACGAAGCGGTCGCGCGGGCAAAGAGCCGCGAGCTGTTCGGCGGCCCGCTGGCCGACCTGCAGATGGTGCAGGCGTCGATCGCCGAGATGGCGCTCGATGTCGACGCCGCGGCGCTGCTCGTCTATCGCGCCGCCTGGGCCAAGGACGGCGGCGCCGCCCGCGTCACCCGCGAAGCCGCCATGGCCAAGCTGTTCGCCACCGAGCAGGCGCAACGGGTCATCGACAAGGCGGTGCAGCTACATGGCGGCGACGGCGTCCGCCACGGCCACGTCGTCGAGCGGCTCTACCGCGAAATCCGCGCGCTGCGCATCTACGAGGGCGCATCCGAGGTCCAGAAAGTCGTCATCGCACGGCAAGTGCTTGCAGGAGCATGACCATGGCGTCGCTTGGCCGTTCCGCCCACACCGACACCTTCACCCGCGACAATCTTCCGCCGTCGCAGCTATGGCCGGAGATTTCGCGCAAAGATTTCGACTATCCGGAGACGCTCAATGCGGGGGTCGAGCTGACCGACCGCATGGTGGCGCGCGGCTTTGGCGATCACGTGGCGCTGATCGGCAACGGCCGCCGCCGCACCTACAAAGAGCTCTCCGACTGGACCAACCGCATCGCCCGCGCGCTGGTCGAAGACTTCGGCGTCAAGCCGGGCAACCGCATCCTGATCCGCGCCGCCAACAATCCGGCGCTGGTGGCGTGCTGGCTCGCCGCCACCAAAGCCGGCGCGGTCGTGGTCAATACCATGCCGATGCTGCGCGCCGGCGAATTGACCAAGATCGTCGACAAGGCGGAGGTGGCGCTGGCGCTATGCGACACCCGGCTGATGGACGAGCTCGTCACTTGCGCCAAGACCTCCAAATTCCTCAAGCAGGTGATCGGCTTCGACGGCACCGCCAATCACGACGCCGAGCTCGACCGCGTTGCGCTGAGCAAGGCGGTAACCTTCGATGCGGTGCCGACCGGCCGCGACGACGTCGCGCTGCTCGGCTTTACCTCCGGCACCACCGGCGAGCCCAAGGCGACCATGCATTTCCACCGCGATCTGCTCATCATCGCCGACGGCTATGCCAAGGAGATTCTCAACGTCACGCCCGACGACGTCTTCGTCGGCTCGCCGCCGCTCGCCTTCACCTTCGGCCTCGGCGGGCTCGCGATCTTTCCGCTGCGTTTCGGCGCCACTGCGACGCTTTTGGAAAACGCCTCGCCCGCCAACATGATCGAGATCATCGAGACCTATAAGGCGACGATCTCGTTCACCGCGCCCACCGCTTACCGCGCCATGCTGGCGGCCATGAACCAGGGCGCCAATCTCGCCTCGCTGCGCGCCGCGGTGTCCGCCGGCGAGACCCTGCCGGCGCCGGTGTTCAACGATTGGGTGGCAAAGACCGGCAAGCCGATCCTCGACGGCATCGGCTCGACCGAGATGCTGCACATCTTCATCTCCAATCGCTTCGGCGACGCCGCGCCGGCCACGACCGGCAAGCCGGTCGTCGGCTACCAGGCCAGGATCGTCGACGACGACATGAAGGAGAAGCCGCGCGGCGAGGTCGGCAAGCTCGCGGTGCGCGGCCCGACCGGCTGCCGCTATCTCGCCGACAAGCGGCAGGCCGGCTATGTGCGCGACGGCTGGAACCTGACCGGCGATGCGTTCACGCAAGATGACGCCGGCTACTTCCATTTTGCCGCGCGCAACGACGACATGATCATCTCGGCCGGCTACAACATCGCCGGCCCGGAGGTCGAAGCGGCGCTGCTGTCGCATCCCGACGTCAAGGAATGCGCGGTGATCGGCGCGCCCGACGAAGGCCGCGGCCAGATCGTCGAGGCCCATGTGGTGCTGGCCGAAGGCGTCATCGCCGGCGTCGATACCGTCAAGCGGCTGCAGGATCACGTCAAGGCAACGATCGCGCCGTTCAAATATCCGCGCTCGGTGAAATTCATCGAGGCGCTGCCGAAGACGCAGACCGGGAAAATTCAGCGCTTCCGTCTCAAGCCGGGCGCGTCGTGAGCGAGGCCGCAACGATGAGCGAGACGTTCGAATTTCTGCATCCGCGGAGCTGGAAGAAGCCGAAGGGCTTTGCCAACGGCATCGTCGCCGAGGGCCGCCTGGTGTTCATCGCCGGCCAGGTCGGCTGGAACGCGGAGCAGGCGTTCGACTCGACCGATTTCGTCGCCCAGGTGCGTCAGGCCTTGGCCAACATCGTCACCCTCGTCGGCGAGGCGGGCGGCAGGCCGGAGCACATCACGCGGCTGACCTGGTACGTCACCGACAGGAAGGACTATCTGTCGCGGCTCGCCGAGGTCGGCGCCGCTTATCGCAGCGTCATGGGCAAGCATTTTCCGACCATGACGCTGGTGCAGGTCGCGGCCCTGGTCGAGGACTTGGCCAAGGTCGAGATCGAAGCAACCGCCGTGGTGCCGCATTGAGACGTCCCGACAACGGGGCTAGTTTGCGCACCGCGTACAAACGTGCGGGTTGACGATGGCTTATCTCGCTGAAATTCCCTACGGCGCCTATTGGTCGACACCGTTTGCCAAGTGGCAGGGCGCTTTCGCCAACCTGCACAGCATCGAATTCGCCGCCCACGTCGCCAAGGCCGAGCTTGCCAAGCGGCGCATCGCGCCGCAGGCGTTCGATTTCGGCGTGCTCGGCATGACGGTGCCGCAAAAATCCTCGTTCTACGGCCTGCCGTGGTTCATGGGCTTGCTCGGCGCCGGCGGCCGCAAGGTTGCCGGCCCGACCATCAATCAGGCCTGCGCCACCAGCGTGCGCTGCCTGCTCGCCGCCACCCAGGAAGTCGAAGCCGGGCTTGCGACCAATGCCCTGGTCGCGACCTGCGACCGCGTCTCGAACGGTCCGCACATTGTCTATCCCAATCCGTCGGCGCCGGGCGGCACGGCCGGGCACGAGAACTGGGTGCTCGACAACTTCGCCAACGATCCGCTCGGCGGCCACGCCATGGTGCAGACCGCCGAGAACGTCGCGCGTAAATATCAGATCACGACGGCGCAGCAGCACGAGGTGGTGCTGCGCCGCGGCGAGCAATATGCAGCGGCGCTGGCCGACGATCATGCGTTTCAGAAACGCTACATGACCTTGCCGTTCGACGTGCCGGCGCCAAACTTCAAGAAGAGCGCCGGCACGCTGCAAGGCGACGAAGGCGTGACGATGTCGACGACCGAGGGCTTGGGCAAGCTCAAGCCCGTGCTGCCCGATGGCACCGTGACCTTTGGCGGCCAGACTCATCCGGCCGACGGCAGCGCCGCCGTCGTCGTGGCGACGCCGGATAAATGTCGCGACATGTCGAGCGACAACGGCGTGCGCATCGGCATTCTCGGCTTCGGCCTCGCCCGCGCCGAGCTCGCCCACATGCCGGAAGCGACCATCCCGGCGGCGAAGCAGGCGCTCGGCCAGGCCGGCCTCGCGATGAAAGACATCAACGCGGTCAAATCGCACAATCCGTTCGCGGTGAACGACATCGTATTCGCCCGCGAGACCGGCGCCGATCTGATGGCGATGAACAATTACGGCTGCTCGCTGGTTTGGGGCCACCCGCAGGGGCCGACCGGCCTGCGCTCGATCATCGAGCTGATCGAAGAGCTGGTCATTCGTGGCGGCGGCCGCGGCCTGTTCCAGGGCTGCGCCGCCGGCGATACGGCGATGGCGGCGGTCATCGACGTCGATACCCGCAAGCACTGACCGCAACGAGTATTGCCGGTGGCTTCCGCATCGACAGCACGGCGCTTCAAGGTCGGCATCGACGTCGGCGGCACCTTCACCGATTTTTTCGTTCGCGAGGCCGCCCGCGCGCCCGTGATCCATAAAGTGCTGTCGACGCCGGCCGATCCGTCGACCGGCGTGCTCGCCGGATTGCGCGAGCTTGCCGGCGCGCTGGAAAAGCCACTCGATCTCGCGACCTTTCTGGCCGACACCGAGGTCATCGTGCACGGCACTACGGTGACGACCAATGCCACGCTGACGCGCCGCGGCGCCAAGACCGGGCTGATTACGACTGCGGGCGTGCGCGACGCGCTGGAGATGCGCCGCGGCATCCGCGAGGAGCGCTACAACAACCGCTACACCAACGTCGCGCCGGTGGTGCCGCGCTATCTGCGGGTCGGCGTCAAGGGGCGCCTCGATCGCCACGGCCAAACAGTCGAGCCGCTCAAGCTCGACGACGTGCGTGAAGCCATCGCCCTGTTCAAGAAAGAAGACGTCAGAGCCGTGGCGATCTGCTTCATGAACGCGTTTGCCAATCCGGCGCACGAAGCCGAAGCCGCCGCGCTGGTGCGCAAGGAATTGCCCGGCGCGTTCCTCACCACATCGACCGACCTCCTTCCGGCGATCCGCTTCTACGATCGCGTCTCGACCACCGCGCTGAACGCCTATGTCGGGCCGATCCTCGACCATTATCTGGCGCAACTGCAGAAGCGCCTGCGCGAAGCCGGCTTCGCCGGCGCGCTCTTGATCATGCAGTCGAACGGCGGCGTGATGACGCCGGAGGTGGCGCGCAAATCGCCGGCGCTGACCTTGCTGTCCGGCCCCGCGGGCGGGCCGATCGCCGGCCTTGCCGCTGCAAAACCGCACGGCAAGGAGTGCTGCATCGTCGTCGACATGGGCGGCACCAGCTTCGAAGCGGCGCTGGTCGAGAAGACGCCGGTGGTGATCAAGGAGGGCGAGATCGACCGGCTGCGCTGCGCGCTGCCGATGCTCGGCATCCACACCATCGGCGCCGGCGGCGGCTCGATCGGCTGGATCGACCAGGGCGGGCTCTTGCGCATGGGCCCGCACAGCGCCGGCGCCACGCCCGGGCCGGCCTGCTACGGCCAGGGCGGCGAGCTGCCGACCACCACCGACGCCAATCTGGTGCTCGGCTATCTGAGCCCGGATTTCTTTTCCGGCGGCCGCATCAAGCTCGCTGCCAAGGCCGCGCGCGAGGCGATCGCGGCGAAGATCGCCAAGCCCCTCGGCATGTCGGTCGAGCAGGCCGCTGCCGGCATGTACCGCGTCGCCTGCACCAACATGGCGCAAGGCGTGCGCGCGGTGACCATCGAACGCGGCAGCGATCCGCGCGAATTTCCGCTCGTCGTCGCCGGCGGCGCCGGACCGCTGCACTCCTGCGTCATCTGCAACGATCTCGACATCGCCCTGCAGATCGTGCCGCGGGAAAGCTCGGTGCTGTGCGCCTCGGGCATGCTGATGGGCGACCTGCGCCACGATTTCGTCCGCACCTTCGTCGATCGCCTCCCGGATCCGCGGTGGGGCAAGCTCAACGCGCTGATCGCCGAGATGATCGGCAGCGGCGACCGCACGCTCGGCAGCGAGAATATCGCGCCAGGCAAGCGGCGGCACGCGGTGACGTTGGACTGCCGCTACCTCAAGCAATATCATGAAGTATCGTTCGCGGTGCCGCTCGCCGCCATCGAGAAACGAGATGCGAAGGCAATCCTGCGCTTATTCCACGACGAGCATAACCGGCTGTTCGGCTATGCCCTGGAGCAGGAAGGCACGCCGGTCGAGATCGTCAATGTACGGGTGCAGTCGATCGGCGTGACGGACAAGCACGAAGCGCTCGGCCAGAAATTTGCCGGCGCCGATGCGGCGGCGGCGCGCAAGGGCGGGCGTTCGGCCTATGTGTTCGAGAACGAGAAATTCGCAACCATCCCGGTCTTCGACGGCCATCGCCTGCAGCACGGCAACCGCATCGCCGGGCCGGCGCTGGTCGAGACGGTCACGACAACGGCGTTCATCAGTGCCAGCTACGATGCCGTCATCGACAAATTTGGATCGCTGTTGATGTACCGCAAGGGCCGCGAGGATCTTGTCCGCAACGCGTTGGAGCCGGCGTCATGAGCGCGAACCGGAAACAAAAAGCCGTCGACCCGATCCTGATGTCGGTGTTCGCCCGCACCTTCCGCTCCATCACCGACGAGATGAGCGCGTCGGTGGTCAAGACCACGCGCTCGCCGATCCTGTGCGAAGCCAAGGATTTCGTCACCGGGCTCTACGACGCCCACGGCAACATGCTGGAGCAGACCGAGAACCTGCCGATCCTCGCCTTCTCGCTCGGCCCGGTGTGCAAGTACATCGTCAAATATTTCGGCGACGACATTCATGACGGCGACGTCATCTTCCACAACGACGTGTTCTCCTACGGCAACCAGAACAACGACGTCGCGGTCTATAAGCCGATCTTCCACGACGGCGCGCTGGCCGCCTGGGCCGCGGTCAAGGGCCATCAGGCCGACATCGGCGGCGCGGTGCCGGGCGGCTACAACCCCAACGCCAAGGAAGTCTGGCAGGAGGCGCTACGCATTCCTCCGGTCAAGGTCTACGACAACGGCAAGCTGCGCCGCGACGTCTGGGATTTGATCTTCGCCAATATCCGCTTCGACATCGTGCAGCACGATCTCAAGGCGCAGATCGGCGCCTGCACCATCGGCGACCGCCGCGTGCGCGCGCTGTTGCAGAAATACGGCCGCGGCGCGTTCGAGACCCACAAGACCGCGCTGTTCGACGCCACCGAGAAGATGATGCAGGCCGAGATCGCCCGCATCCCGAACGGCACCTATAGCGGCGAAGGCACGGTCTATTTCGACGGCCATCATCAGGGCTCGAAATTCACCATCCGCGTCACCATCACGGTCGACGATGCGCGGGTGAAATTCGATTACTCCAGGACCGACGCCCAGACCGACGGCTTCGTCAACGGCACCTATACGTCGAGCGCATCGGCAACCCTGCTCACCTTCCTGCAATTCATCAATCCGGACATCCCGCACAACGAGGGCATGGTCCGCCCGATCGACATCGTCATTCCGGAAGGCACCATCCTCAACGCGCGCTATCCGAAGGCGACCACGTTCGGCAATCACCTGTGCCCGCCCAACGCCGATGCCATTATCCGCGCGCTGGCGCCGGTGATCCCGGACCGCGTCACCGCCGGCTGGAACAACCTGCTGTGCTCGCTCACCACCGGCGTCGACCCGGGAACGAACGAGAAATACGTCGACATCGGCTTCATGGGGCTCAAAGGCGGCTCCGGCGCCATGCGGGGCGTCGACGGCTACGATCACATCGGCATGATCGATGCCTCGGGCGGCGTGCTCGACCAGGACTACGAGATGTTCGAGCTGCAGACGCCGCACCGGCTCATCCAGCACGAATATATCTGCGACTCCGGCGGCGCCGGCACATGGCGCGGCGGCCTCGGCGTCGAGACCCGGTTCACGATCGGCTCGGATGCAACGCAGCTCGTCACCTTCGGCGACGGCGACTTCGAGCCGGCGTTCGGCCTGTTCGGCGGCCACGACAGCATGCTCAACTCGATCGAGCTGAATTATCCCGACGGCACCAAGATGGTGCCGCGCAACAAGGATTTGATCCTCGGCGTGCCGAAGGGCACGCTCTATCGCCAGGTCGCCGGCGGCGGCGGCGGTTACGGCGATCCGCGGCAGCGCGACCGCAGCAAGGTCGCCGAGGAAGTGCGCAACGGCGTGATCTCGCCGCAAGCGGCGCGCGACATTTACGGCTTTGACGGCGAAGGCACATGAATTTCGAGCTCAGCGACGAGCAGGTCCAGATCCGCGACACCTTCGCGCGCTTTTGCGACGAGCGCATCGCGCCGCGCGCCGCCGAGATCGACGAGGCGCACGCCTTTCCGCACGCGCTGTTCCGCGAAGTCGCCGCGCTCGGCTTCTTCGGCCTGCGCTATGCAGTGGAGAGCGGCGGGCTCGGCCTCGACCTGGTCTCGCTCTGCCTGGCGCTGGAAGAAATCTCCCGCGGCTCGATGTCGCTTGCCGGCTGCGTCACCATGCAGTCGCTGATGGGCACCAAATTCCTGGAAATGCTCGGCAGCGCCGACATCAAGAAGCGCCTGTTCGAGCCGGCGCTGCGCGGCGACAAGATCGGCGGCATCTGCATGACCGAGCCGAATGCCGGCAGCGATCTTGGCGGCATCGCGACGGCGGCGCGCAAGGTCGACGGCGGCTACGCGCTCAAGGGCCAGAAGATGTGGGTAACCTCGGCGCCGGTCGCCGACTTCTTCACGGTGTTCGCCCGCGCCGGCGCGGAGAAGAAGCTGACGATCTTCCTGGTCGAGAAGGATTTCAAAGGTCTCGCCATCGGCAAGGCGATCCCAAAGATGGGCGTGTGGGCGCTGCCGACCTCGGAGCTCGCCTTCGACGATTGCTTCGTGCCCGACAGCCACCGCCTGAGTCACGCCGAAGGCGACGGTGAAGGACATTTGCGCAAGCTCCTCGCCGAAATCCGCATCGTCACCGGCGCGCTGGCGCTCGGCGGCGCCCGCGGCGCGCTCGAAGAGGCGATCCGCTATGCCGGCGAGCGCCAGCAATTCGGCAAGCCGATCAACCGCTACCAGGCGATCCAACTCAAGCTCGCCGAGATGGCGACCGACCTCGAAGCGGCGCGGCGCCTCGTGCACTACGCCGCCTGGCTGAAGGACAACGACAAGCCGCACCACAAGGAGGCGGCGATGGCGAAGCTGTTTGCCTCCGAAGCCGCGGTCGGCATTTGCGACAAGGCGGCGCGCGTGCTCGCCTCCTATGGCTACAGCATGGAATATTCCGTACAGCGCCACCTGCGCGACATCCGCTTCACGCTGATCGGCGGCGGCACCAGCGAAATCCTGAAGCTCGTCATCGCCAAGGAGCTGTCGGCGTGACGGAACCGAAAAGCGAGCGGCGCATCAAGATTCTGCTGGCGAAGCCCGGGCTCGACGGCCACGACGTCGGCGCCAAAGTGGTGGTGCAAGCGCTGATGGAAGCCGGCTTCGACGTGGTCTACACCGGGTTGCGGCAGACGCCCGAGGCCATCGCCACGGCGGCGGCCGAGGCCAGGGCCGACGTCATCGGCTTGTCGATCCTGTCCGGCGCGCACATTCCGCTGTGCCGCCGCATCCGCGAGTTGCTGCAGGAGAAGGGGCTTTACGATAAGCTCTGGATCGTCGGCGGCAACATTCCGGAAGACGACCGCATGGTGCTCCGGCAGCTCGGCTTCCGCGGCGTGTTCCCGACCGGCAGCCGCACCGCCGACATCGTCTCGTTCATTCGGGAGAATGTGAAATGAATGACAAACCGGCTGACGCCGCAAGGCCCGCGCGGACACCGACTCCGATCCGCAAGGTCGTCAACGAATCCGGCATCGAGATCAAGCCGATCTATACGGCGGACGACGTCGTCTCGACCGGCGGCGTCGATCAAAGCCGCGCCGGCGAGGCGCCGTTCACCCGCGGCATCCATCCGCTGATGTACCGGCATCGGCCGTTCACCATGCGGCAGTATACCGGCTTCGCCAATGCCGCCGACACCAACAAGCGCTTCAAATACCTGATCGCCAACGGCCAGACCGGATTGAACGTCGCGTTCGATCTGGCGACCCAGTGCGGCTACGATTCCGACGCGCCGGAAGCGGTCGGCGAAGTCGGCCGGGTCGGCATGGCAGTCGATACCTTGCGCGACTTCGAGATCGCCTTCGACGGCATCGACCTCGACGCCATCACCGTGTCGCTCACCATCAACGGCGCCGCCGCGATCCTGATCGCCATGTATCTGGCCATGGCGGAGAAGCGCGGCTACGACATATCGAAGCTCCGCGGCACCGCGCAGAACGACATCCTGAAAGAATTCATCGGCCGCGGCACCTGGGTGTTTCCGGTCGATCCGTCGGTCAAGCTCGTTGCCGACACCATCGAATATTGCGCCAAGGTAGCGCCGAAATACTCGCCGGTCAGCGTCTGCGGCTATCACAT
>JASHQO010000440.1 GCA_030039105.1 Xanthobacteraceae bacterium | reverse complement strand
CGGGACGTTCCTCGCTGCCGCGGAAGCGGCGGAAGAGGCTCGTAAGATCGTGCGTGACATGCCGAAGTTGGAAACAATAATGCGCGAGTTGGATGCTACACGGCCGCAACGCGTGCGTGAATTCAGGGCACGATGGTCCGAGAAACCTTAGTGGAAATGTGATCGGCGGCTGCAGCTTGCGGTCCAATCGTTGTTATCGCTTTCGAAGATAGTGCTGCCCATTGCGCCCGGCGACCCGTCGGATGCCGAACGCATGCCGTGAGGTTTGAATAGCTTCGCAGTAAGCGTCCCGCTTGGGGCGCGGGAGCGTGAACCACCGAGCAACGCAAACGAACAGAGCCGCCATGGCAAGCGAGAACGAGACGTTTCGGCGTCCCAAGTCGAAATTCGCGCGCACCGCGAAGCAGGAGGAGGCGCAAAAGCTGCTCGACGGGCGGCAGCGGCATACGCTGCTGGTCGGCGGCGCGCGGTCCGGCAAGACCACGCTGTTGGTCCATCAGATCGTCGAGCGGGCGCTCGACGCCAACGGCTCGCGCCACGCCATCTTGCGGTTTCGCGCCAATGCGGCGCGACCGTCGATCGCGCTCGATACCTTGCCGAAGGTATTCCGCTTTTACGATCGGCCGGTCAAGTTCAAGCAGAACCGCGCCGAGGGCTATTTCTCGCTCTATAACGATTCGGAAATCTGGATCGCCGGCCTCGACGACCAGGAGCGCGTCGAGAAGATCCTCGGCAAGGAATACGCCACGATCTTTCTCAACGAGTGCTCGCAGATCCCGTATGCCTCGGCGCTGGTGGCGTTGACCCGCCTGGCGCAGGTCGTGGAGGGGGCGCCGCAGGCCGCCTATTACGACCTCAACCCGAGCAGCAAGGGCCATTGGACCAACGTGCTGTTCGGCGACTTGCGCGACCCGATCACGCGGCAGCCGGTCGACGATCCGGAAAACTACGCGCGGATGTTTCTCAACCCGCTCGACAACGCCGGAAACCTGTCGGCGAATTATTTGAAAAGCCTCGAGCGCCTGCCGGAGCGGCAGCGCAAGCGCTTCTACGAGGGCGTCTATATCGACGAGCTCGAAGGCGCGCTGTTCAGCTACGAGGCGATCGCGCGCGGCCGCGTCGCCGAGCTTGCCCGCGAGCGCCGCCGCCGCGTCGTGGTGGCGGTCGATCCGTCGGGCGCAGCGGGCAGCGACGACGACAGTGCCGACGAGATCGGCATCGTGGTGGCGGCGCGCGGCGACGACGACCACGCTTATGTGCTGGCCGATCGCTCGCTGCGCGACGCGCCGGCAGCCTGGGGCCGCGCCGTGGTGCAGGCGTTTCGCGAGCACGAGGCCGACCGCGTCGTCGCCGAGGAGAATTTCGGCGGCGAGATGGTGCGCTTCGTCATCCGCGCCGCCGATCCGAATCTGCCGGTGCATCTGGTCGCGGCGTCGCGCGGCAAAGTCTTGCGCGCCGAGCCGGTATCGGCGCTATACGCGCAGGGCAAGGTGCACCATGTCGGCCGCTTCGCCGTGCTGGAGGACCAGCTCTGCGCCTTGACCACCGCCGGCTATCGCGGCGAGGGCAGCCCCGACCATGCCGATGCGCTGGTGTTCGCCATCACCGAGCTGATGTTCGAGGAGACGGCGGCGATCATCGAATACTACCGGCAGCAGGCGGAAGCGCGCCGGCAGGAGGAGCAGCAGCCGCCATCCGTGGCGTCGACCGCGCCGGCGCCGGTCGCGCCGGCACCGGCCGCGACCATCCGGCTGCGGGCGCCGGGCGAGATCTCCAGCGTTCATGGTCTGTCCTCCACCTTATATATGGCAGACGCGGAGCACGTCGTCGCGGTGCTGCCGGGGGATGCGGCGGACCTCATCAGGGCCGGATTTCGCCGCATCGAAGCCGATGTCGCCCAAGCGGTCGGCGCGGCGTCCGTTCCGACCACCTGAATCGCAAGCGACACGCCGTCCCGTCATCATTGCCGGCAGAGTTCGCCGGCGAGCGCAATTGTCTTCGCTAAAAGGTTCAGCCGATGAAGCCGCCGCTGCTGTGCATCGAAACTGCCGTGCCGCGGCTGCCGCACGTGCAGCTCGAAATCGCTCAGGCCATCCGCGTCGACTGACAAAGTAAGGGGATTGCCAGCAAAATATGGAATGCTTGCAGAGGCCGCCACGTTCATTCATGTTCTCAATATGCCACCAACCGATGACGATGACCAAGAGCCTCCACTTCGTGATCGAATCCTCTATTGGCCCACTGTTTTGGCGGCATTCTGGTGCTGGGCTTTGACGGGACCTCCTGTCCAATACAAGGAAGGCGATCTTGTGCCGGGGCCCACACTGATACTTGCGCTCCCTCTTCTATCGGTTGCGATTGCCGGATTGCTTTGTATCTTTTGGATAGGCGCGGCAGCATGGCGGCGCGTGCTGTCCACGTCGATATTGCCGATTACTGTTTTGCTGCTAATTCATTGCATCGGATACTGGTGAGTCCATGAGTTGCGCGAGGTTCATACCGTGATTGAGGTGCGTCATGCCAGACGGCGGTGACGCGTATCGAACTCCTCCGATTAAGAATCGATTTCTCTAGCTCCGCCCGCTTTACGGCTCCTTTTATTTGGTCGATCCGCAATAATCCATCGTCGTTTTTGAATCACAACCATGTCGCTGCTGAGCGCCATCGGCGGCGGCATGTGACGGCCCGCTTGCGCGGGCCTGACCCGCGTCGCACCGCGACGAAACCGCCGATCAAGCCCCGTGCACTCCGTTTGCAGCTCCGGCGGAGCGCATGTCCCTCCCGGACGGCGGTGCAAGCGCCGCGGCGGCGCGGGTCGCCGGGCCGGGAATCTGCCGCGCGTTTCGGCCCGGCAGCATCCCGGCCTTTGCATTTCATCCCGTCAGCGTCCGCACGAACCAACAAGCAGGACCACGATGAGCGAACCGATCCGCGGCGGGGCAGCCCGCGACGCTGTGCGTCGCGAGGCCCCCGGCGCCGGCCAGCCGAGCTGGCCGCTGTCGCCGCAGCAAATCAACGTGTCGTACGGGCCTTCGGGCAGCGGCATCGCCCGCGGCAGCGGCGCCGACTGGTTCGGCCCGCTCGATCCGCTGAAGCCGATCGCGCCGCCCGACGTCGCCGGCCGCCGCTTCGATTTCCCGGTCGGCTACAACCTCGTGGTCCGCCCGCGCGCCTACGAGCCGGTCGGCTTCGCCGAGCTGCGCGGCTTTGCCGACGCCTACGACCTGCTTCGCCTCGTCATCGAGACGCGCAAGGACCAGATGGAGCGCCAGCGCTGGCGCATCCGGCCGCGCGCCGCGAAATTCAAGCGCCGCAACGCCGTGATCGATCCGGACATGACCGCGCGCATCGCCGCGATCGAGGCGTTCCTGCAAAAACCCGACGGCGTCACGCGCTGGAAGACCTGGCTGCGCGCGCTGCTCGAGGACATGTTCGTCATCGACGCGGCGACGCTGTATTGCCAGCGCTCACGGTCCGGACAGCTCTGCGCGCTGGCGCAGCTCGACGGCGCCACCATCAAGCGGCTGATCGACGATTGGGGCCGCACGCCGCAACCCTATGCGGCGGCCGACGGCAGCACGATCTATCCGCCGGCCTATCAACAGGTGCTCAAGGGCCTGCCGGCGGTCGATTACGCGGCGCGCGACATCGTCTACCGGCCGCGCAACGTGCGCGCCCACCGGGTCTACGGCTTCTCCCCGGTGCAGCAGGTGCTGATGACGGTCAACATCGCGCTGCGCCGCCAGCTCTGGCAGCTCGATTACTTCACCGAAGGCTCGATCCCCGACGCGCTGATCGGCGTGCCGCAGAGCTGGACGCCGGACCAGATCCGCCAATTCCAGGATTACTGGGACACCGAGTTCGCGGGCGACCTCGCCAAGCGCCGGCGCGCCAAGTTCGTGCCCGGCGAAAGCGCCGCCAAGATGGTGCAGACCAAGGAGCCGCAGCACAAGGACGACTTCGACGAGTGGCTCGCCCGCATCATCTGCTACGCGTTTTCGGTGCCGCCGCAATGGGCGACGAAGGTGATGAACCGCGCCACGGCGGAGAACCAGTCGGCGCAGGCCGAGGAGGAGGGTCTCGAGCCGACCAAGGAGTGGGTCAAGGACCTGATCGACGAGATCGTGGCCGAGGAGTTTTCTTCGCCCGACCTGGAGCTGCACTGGCTCGACGAGGACAAGGACGACCCCGAGGCGCTGTTGGAGAGCCGCCTGAAAGTCGGCGCGCTGACGCTCAACGAGATGCGCGACGCGCTCGGCCTCGACCCCTACGACACCGCCGCCGCCGACCGCCCGATGGTGCTCACCGCCACCGGCTATGTGCCGATCGAGGCCAATGCGCAAGGAAGAGAGGGAAGTGGGGACTCTGGAACAGAGGAGAAGGGTGCATCCGCCGTCCAAAAATACGGCTACAACCCCGGCCAACCACGTGTGCCAGCCGGCAATCCAGATGGTGGTCAGTGGACTGCAGAGTATGACAGCGCCGCAACGGGAGATGCACAGATACTCTCAGATGCGACTCCTTATGAACCGTGGAAACCGGGTGCGCAATATGCACAAAACATTCCCCGACGAGGCGGTGCCGGGCGAGGTAGAGGCGGGGGTGCAGGGGAGGACGAGACACCGGGTCAGGCCGCTCGTTTAACAATCTTACGAGCACGTTGGCATGACGTAATGTCACAA
>JASHQO010000439.1 GCA_030039105.1 Xanthobacteraceae bacterium | reverse complement strand
CATCGCCCACTTGTAGGTATCGTAGATGCGCGGCGGATAAAGCGTCGGCGGATCGGCGCCGGGCCTGGTGAGCCCGAGATCGGCCTTCGCCAGCTCGGCAATGTCGAAGCGCGGCTGCAGCTCCGCGGCTTCGCCTTCCAATTGGAAGAAATGCTGAGTCCGCAACAGATTTTGCCGGCGCCCGGTGCGGCTGATCGCGATGCCCTCGATCGTCCACGGCGTGTCGGCACGGCGCAGCCGATAAACGTCGAAGCCGACGTTGCCGATGCTGCCGGCATGCGTGCGGCCATAGCCCAACGTCGCCGCAATCGTGCGCGGCGCTTGTCCGGGCTGCACCAGGACCGGCGCCTCGAGCACCAGCTCCTCGTCAGCAAGCTGCACGACATCGCCATCGACAACGCCCAGGGCGTGCGCATCAGTTTCGGCGATATGCAGCGCATTGCCCCAGACCTGCTTGCTGAACGGCTTTGGGCATTCCTGCAGCCAGGCGTTATTGGCCATGCTGCCGTCGAACACCGCGGCGTCGGCGCCGAGCGTCAGCGTGAAGCCGCTCGTGGCGTCGGCCGGTTCAAGCTTTTGCGGCAATTCCGGCGCCGGCGGCGGGATTTTTGCTGACGCGCTGTTCGCCACCACGCCGTCCTGCAGCGTTTGCCGCCACCAGCCGTCGAAGTCATCGGCAGGATTTGTGCTGCGCCAATAGCCGCCGACGATGTCAAATGCCGAAGCCACCGCCGCACCGCCGAGCATCGCCAGCAAGTCGTGCGCGGTGCGGCTGTCGTAGAGCGGACGGATGAGCGGCTGAATGATGCTTGCCGTACCGTCGAAGGCGCGGATGTCGGACCAGCTTTCCAACGGATGCGACTGCGGCAGGTGCCATGTGCAGCGTGTCGCAGTCTCGTCCCGATAGTGGCCGAGATGGACGGAGAACGGCACGGTCGCCAGAGCGTCAGGCAAGCCGAGCTCGCCAGGGACGTCATAAGCGGGATTGGCGCCGATAACGATCAACGTCGCGATGCGGTTGCCGTGGATTTCGTCCACGAGCCGGCGCAGAGAGGCCGCGTGTCCCGCGGCGACCGGGTCGACCGGCGCAATGAAATCGACCGGAGCATCGAGCTGCACGTTGATCCAATGACAGAGGGCATGCACCTCGGCGGGCTGGCGCGGGCCGGCCAGCACCATCGCAGCACCAAGTTGGCCCAGAAGATCCGCCGTGGCGGCGCGGATGAATTGAGCGACGTCGTCCGGCATGCCGGCCGGCGGCACTGCGGCACCGAGCGTCGCCGCGATCGCCAGCGCAACATTGCGCACGAGATGAGGCGGAAGCGGCAGGCGATGATCGGCGAGCGCGCCGGTCAACGTCCAGGACGGCTCGACCGCGTAAAGCCGCAGGGATTTTTGCGGCTCGTGCGATTGCCGCGCGGCGACGATGTCGCGGCTGAGTTTTATCTGCTCCGGCCCGAAGCCGAGCGGGTCGGCATCGAGCAGCAGCGCGACGCGGGTGTCGGCAAAGCGCGGAATGGCGGTCACGGCACGACCGAAAGCCTGCTGAGCCCCGGCACGGACGGCATCGTCCTCGACCGGCTCGTAGCGGTACCATGCGGCTTCCGGCATGCCTTTTTGCAGATCGCCAATCTGTTTGATGAGCGTCGGCGATGTCACGCGGCCGCTGAGAATTGCGAGGCCTGAGCCATGGCGCCGGCGCGCGTCATCCAGCCGCGCCCGCAGCGCCGCTTCGAAGGCGCTCCAGGACTGGATGCGGCCGCTGCTGCGCGGCGCCTTCGAGCGATCCGGGTCATAAAGCGATAACACCGCCGCTTCGGCGAACACGTCGGTAGCGCCGAGGCTGGCCGGGTGACGCGGATTGCCGTCGATCTTGATCGGGCGGCCTTCGACCGACGTGACGATCACGCCACGACCGTAGCCGGCCAGCGGCAGCGCGCTCGCAAACCGCAGCGGCATGCCGGGCGTCTGCCGCTCCGGCATCTCGACATAAGGCACCATTTGCTCGTCAGGACGGCCGCAGGACGCCAGCGCCGACGCCGCGCCGCTGACCAACAGCCGCAGCGCGGCGCGGCGGTCGACGTCGAAGCAGGAGCGCGGCTCGGTCATCGATGGCACACGGAGCAGTCGGTGAGGTGTTTGTTGTCGATATATTGATGCGCAAGCATCGCCCCGCGCTGCGCCTGATCGGACGGAAACTTCCAGTCCGGATCGAAAACCGCGGCGCCGGGCCGAAGGTTCGGCGCCGGATCGCGATGGCAGTCGAGACACCAGTTCATGGTCAGCGGCGCGGCCTGCCGCATCAGCGGCATGTGCGCCACATCGCCATGGCAGGTGGTGCAACCGACGCCTTTGGCAATGTGGATCGAATGATCGAAATAGACGTAGTCCGGCAACTTGTTGACTTTGTTCCAGCGGATCGGCTGCCCGGTGGCGAGGCTCTCGCGCACCGGCGCCAGCAGCGCCGTCTGCGTATAAAGCTGCGAATGGCAGGTCATGCAGGTGTGGGTCGGCGGAATGCCGGCGACCGCGGACGTTTCGACGCCGCTGTGACAGTAGCGGCAATCGAGGCCCAGGCCGCCGACGTGGTGGGCGTGACTGAATGGAACGGGCTGGTCGTACGCGATCGAACGGCCGGTCACGTATTCGGACGCGGCGACCCAGTAGGCGACGCCGATGGCGACAAACGGCACGACGACGATGGCGATGAGAACGGTTCTGGCAACGGTGTCGGCATAAGGTGAAAATAGCTGCGGCATCTGCCGCTCTCCGCGCCAGCCAGATCAGCCGCCCCAAGCATCGTTCGCATCCGGTGACGCTCCCGCCTCCGGCCAATGTCTTTTGCTAAACCCATGCTTACCGGAATCGTTCCGGCCAGGAACCGGCGGCCGGATGTCGCCAACTCCAGGAACTGACGTTGCACACTTCGGTTGTCCGTCAGACAAGGCGCAGGAGAAGCTCCATGGACGCTTCAGGCCAAACACGGAACAACGAGCCTCGAACCGTCGTCTCGACGCAAAATGCGCGGCAAGGCGCGACGGGGCACAACGTTCGCTACGTCCTCGTTTTCGGATTGATCGGGATCATCGTCGCCTTCGCGGTCATCTACGCGGTCTACTTCGCCTGACCTCGCCGACGCGGGCATCGATCATTCACCCGAAACGTTCAATCAATCGCTTCGTTCGACCAAATCGTCACGCGTCTTGCGCACGGCGTCGCCGCTTACCGGCGGCGCCGCATTGCCCCAGGCGTTGCGAATATAAGTGACGACGGCGGCAACCTGGTCGTCGTTGAGCAGCCACGCGAAGGCCGGCATGGCGGGCGCGGTCGGCGCCGTCGCAGTGCCGGCGCTGCGCGCGCCACGCAGCACGACATGCAGAAGCGACGTCGGATCGGTCTGTTGCACCGCCGGCGAGCCGCTCAAGGCCGGAAAAATCCCGGCGATGCCCTTGCCGTCGCGCGTATGGCAGCCGGAGCATTCGTCGACGTAGATTTCCTTGCCGGCTGCCATCGTCTTCTGGTCGGGCGCCGGCGGCGCGCTCTCCTGCTGGCCGGGCGCGTCCTTCAGATAGGCCGCGATGGCCTTGAGGTCGCCGTCGCTCATATGCGAGGTCGAAAGATTGAGCGTTTCCGACATCGGCCCGGTTGCTGCGCCGGTACGGTTATGACCGGTCTTCAGATAGGCGACGATGTCGTCGACCGACCATGAGCCGAGGCCGCGGCGCCGGTCGTTGGTGATGTTGGGGGCGAACCAGCCCTGCAGCGCATAGCCTTGCAGCGCTTGTCCGGTCTTGTCGGCGCCGAGGAAATTTTTCGGCGTGTGGCACATGCCGCAATGGGCCGGGCCTTGCGCCAAATAAGCGCCACGATTCCATTCCGCGCTCTTGCCGGCGACCGGTTGGAACGCGCCCGACTTGAAGAACATCATATCCCAAAGCGCCATCGCGGCGCGAATGTCGAACGGGAACGGCAGCCGATCCGCCTGCACCGCGTGATGCACGGCGGGGACCGTATTGAGATAGGCGCGGATGGCGAGCGCGTCGTCGCGGGTGAGCCTGGTGTAGTAGGTGTAAGGCATCGCCGGATAGAGCCGCGTCCCGTCGCGGCCTCGCCCTTTGGTCAGCGCGTTCACGAACTCGTCGTCGGTCCACGCGCCGATGCCGGTGGTCGGGTCCGGCGTGATATTGGGCGCAATCACGTTCCCGAACGGCGTCTCGATCGGCCGACCGCCGGAAAAATCATGGCCGCTGCCCGGCAAGGTATGACAGGCCGCGCAATCGCCGGCGACGGCCAGATAATGTCCGCGCTCGACCTGATTGAAACTCTGGTTGTCAATGCCGTCTGCCGAAGCCGCGCCGGCGCAAACGACGGCGGCCGCGCCTGCAACCAGCACGCTCGAAAGCCGCGACAACGTGCTTGCGTTCCTACGCATGAACGAGCGGTCCCGGATTCTTGAGATATTGCGAGCGAATCGCGGCAGCGGACCAGAGCGCCAGCGCGCCGACCGTCCCGGTCGGGTTGTAGCCGGCATTTTGCGGGAAAGCGGTCGCGCCCTGCACGAACAGATTGGGCACGTCCCAGCTTTGCAAATATCTGTTGAGCGCGCTGTTGCCGGGATTGTCGCCCATGATGGCGCCGCCGTTGATGTGCGACGTCTGATATTGCGTGACATCGTAGGGGCCTTTGCGCGGTTTCTCGACGACTTGCCTGGCGCCCATTTGCTTGACGATCTCGGCATATTTGTCGGTGAGCCACGCGCTCATCTTCAGCTCGTTGTCGTGAAAATCGATGGTCAGACGCGCCAGCGGCCGTCCGAAACGATCCTTGTAGGTCGGATCGAGGTCGATGTAGTTGTCGCGGTAGCTGTAGAACGAGGCGTGCACGCCGGCGCCGCAATTGAGCGTGCTCAAATAGTTGTCGCGCAGCGCCTGCTTCCACTGCGTGCCCCAGGCCGGCGTACCCGGCGGCAATTCCATGTTCTCGATCGGCCGGCCGTTGGTCTGCACCTGGCCGAGATAGCCGCCGCCAACGAAGCCGAGCGGACCGTGATCGAAATTGTCGCCGTTGAACTCGTCGATGCACATGCCGATCGCGCCCGATGCGACGAACGGGTTGAAGTTGAACTTGTCCTTGTCGAAGAAACCGAGCGCGGTCGACAGCGTCTGATGGGTAAAATTGCGGCCGATCTGGCCCCGGCCAGTATTGGGATCGTACGGCGTGCCGACGCCTGAGAGCAGCAAAAGCTGGACGTTGAAAAGCTGGAAGCCGCACAGAATGACGAGATCGGCCGGCTGCTCGAACTCCTCGCCGGACCCATTCACGTAGGTAACGCCGGTCGCCATCTTGCGCGAGCGGTCGAGATTGACGCGGGTAACCTCGCATTCGGTGCGCGCCTCGAAATTCGACTTGCGCGTCAGCACCGGCAGGATCGTGGTCTGCGGACTTGCCTTGGAATAATTGGCGCAACCGAACCATTCGCAGAAACCGCAATAGGTGCACTGGCCGAGCGTGACGCCGAGCGGATTGGTGTAGGATTGCGAAAGATTGCCGGACGGCTGCGGGAACGGCTTGTAGCCAAGCTCCTGCGCCGCCTTGGCAAACAGCGCGTGGCCGAAACCCTGCTTCTGCGGCGGCGTCGGATACGCCCGCGAGCGCGGACCTTCGAACGGATTGCCGCCCTCTTGGATCGCGCCCTTGAGATTGCCCGCCCGGCCGGACGTGCCGCACAAATATTCGAACGCGTCGTAGTGCGGCTCGAGGTCGTCGAAAGTGACGCCCCAATCCTGAATCGTCATGTCCTGCGGCAAAAAGTTTGCGCCGTAGCGTTGTGTCAGGTGACTGCGCAGCACGAAATCGCTGGGCAGGAAGCGCCAGGTCTCGGCGTTCCAGTGAATGCCGGCGCCGCCGACGCCATTACCGAGCATGAAGGCGCCCCAGTTGCGTACCGGCAGCGCCGTTTGCCGCGCGTTGTTGCGGAACGTCACCGAAATTTGCGACGGCCTCAAGAACAGCTCGTGCTGCAGCCGGTAGCGCAGTTCGTCCTGGGCGTAGGAAATCGGAAAATCGGTCGCGGTATCGCGCCATGGGCCGCGCTCGATCGCCACCACGTCGAGGCCTTCGTCGGTCAGTTCATTGGCGAGAATCGAGCCGGTCCAACCGAGCCCGACGATGGCCACATCTTTGCGCGGAAGTTTCTGGACCATCGTCGAAGCTCGCTACAATCGGTGCGCACTCACAAAGACCAATTCGGGTGGTCGGCAATGCCGACCGGCGGCAAGGTGACGCGCTGATTATGCCGGTCGATCCAGTCGCGATAGTCGTAGTGCGCGCCGGGGAAACCGATCATCTTCCACGCCGCCATGCCTCTGTTGCCGCCGTAGATCGGATCGGCCAAAAAACCCTGCTGGGTATCTTTGAGGATGAGCTCGAAGAATTTCTTGGCATCGGTGCCGTCGAGCTCGAGCGAGCCGTCTTCGAGACCCTTGATCACGTCGTCTTTCTGCCGATCGGAGAGATCGGCGAAGGATTTGTTGGCGAATTTGGCGCGGCAGGCGCTGTCGAGTGCGAGGAGCGCCTTGCGGTATTGTTGCGCCGGCGTGACCGGCGACTGCGGCCCCTGCTGCTTCGTCCCGTCCTGGAACGGACCGCTCATGTAATAGCCGTCATACCGGCCGGGAGGCCCAGCAAGCTGACGATCGATGAATACGGCGCAGCCGCAATCTTTGCCGCCCGGCGTTTGTGGATCCGGCGGAATCAGTCGATCGACGAATGCCTCGACGGCCGCGGCCTCCTGCGACGTGAAGAACTTCCAACCGTCCGGCGTCACCGCGGCGGGAGGATCGGCCGCCCCGGGCCGCCATGGCAGGCCGCCCTTGACGATGGCGGCGCGAAGCGAGCGCGATCTCAGCACCAGCAGCACCACCGCGCTGGAGCCGAGAAGTTTGCGCCTGTTCATTCGGAGCACGGCTTAGAATCCGGGTCCCCCGCTCGCGCCCTGTCGTCCAACGCGAAGGCAAAACACAAAGTTCCTCGCGGCAACCAAATTGCCGCGATCGGCCTTTTCTCGTCGTGCAACTAGAGCGCCCGCGGGCCGCGCAGTGTGCCGGCGACGAGCGCGATCAAGAACAGCAACAGGGCCACAAAGAAGACGATCTTGGCGATGCCGACGGCAGCCATCGCAATGCCGCCGAACCCAAGCACGGCTGCGATCAGCGCGATGATCAAAAGCGTAACCACAAGATTAAGCATGACGCTTCCTCGCAAATCCAAGGACGCTCGACCGTTCAACAGGCGTCAACGGCCGGTCCTTACGCCATAAATTCCGGACCATAATAAAGTTCCGCGTTCGTGGGGCTTCGCCGCCGACGCGCGAGCAATGACGAGCAGCCAGATCGTCGCGCAATGGATTGCGCGGGTGGACCCTCCGAGGAACCGGAACCCGCTTGGTTGGTTCACCCCGGGAATCGCGGCAACTCGACGGCGCGGCCCGAAACGGCGGCCGCCGTGCACGGCCGCTCGTTCAAACATCAAATCGGTTTTGAGGAACGCAAGGAGTTCATCATGGCAGACACGACCATCATCGGCGATCGCGTCGGGGTCGTCCAGGCACCCACTTCCGGCAGTTGGAGCGCTGCGACATGGAGCGGCCTGTCCTGGAGCGCGGTGATCGCCGGCGCGCTGACGGCCGTTGCCGTGACCATTATCGTGGTCGCGCTCGGTTCCGGCATTGGCTTTACCCTTGCGTCGCCGTGGTCGGCTTCGCCGACGACAAGCACATTGACGGTCTTGGGCGGGGTATGGCTCGTTTTTGCCCAAGCCATCGGCTTCGCGGTCGGCGGCTATGTGGCGGGCCGGCTGCGTCGCGATCCGGCGCCGATCCAGACCGGCGAGACGAAATTCCGCGACGGCGTCAACGGCCTCGTGGTTTGGGCCATCGGCGTTGTGGTGGGCTCGCTTCTGCTCGTGGGCGCCGCCGA
Organism: Xanthobacteraceae bacterium; assembly: GCA_030039105.1. GTDB lineage: Bacteria > Pseudomonadota > Alphaproteobacteria > Rhizobiales > Xanthobacteraceae > BOG-931. Next base: position 2,676 of record JASHQO010000439.1, on the reverse strand, counting down.
CAAAATCGGCAGCGCGGCGGCAACGTCGGCCACCGCAGGCGCCGCGGCGGCGGGGATGGCCGCAGCATCCGGCCCGTCGGGGTCGATCGACTATTTCGCCGACACGCTGTTACGGGCCAGCCCGCAAGGCGCTGTTGCGGCAAACGCCGCCCCGGCCGGCGCCACGCCGGGCAATGCAGCACCCGGCAACGACGCCGCGGCAATGCACGCTCAGATCGGCCGTATCCTGATCAAGGCCGCCGCCAGCACCACCCTTGCCAGCGACGACCGCACTTATCTCGCACAAATCGTCAGCGCGCGCACTGGGATGAGCATGGACGATGCGCAGAAGCGGGTCGACGACGTCGTCAATCAGGCACGTGCGAGCGTGACCGAAGCGGCCGACAAGGCCGGAAAGGCAGCCGCGTTTCTCGCGTTCTGGACCTTCATGTCGCTCCTGTTCGGCGCCGCCTGCGCCACGCTTGGCGGCATCCTCGGCGGCGATTTGCGCGACGAGTGGGCGAGTTACCAGGCATCGCCGCCGACGGCGCGTCCATAGCTCTGTGCATGGGGCAGCGGCCGTCAGGAGATGGCGCGTGACAGACACGACAGCAACGCGGCACCGGCGTCGTTGCTCCGGTCATGTGCGCGACTCATGCTCGGCCGGCCGCTGGCCAACCGCGAGGGCCGCGCCAGCACGATCGGCGTAGCCGAAGGCGTCCCGGCGCTCGGGCTCGATGGCCTGAGCTCAACGGCTTACGGGCCGGAGGCGGCGCTCAGCGTCTTGGCGGCGGCGGGCGCCGCCGGTCTTGCTGCGCTCGGACCGGTGATGCTGGTGATCCTGGCATTGCTCGCAGTCCTGTTCGCCTCCTATTGGCAAACCATCGAGGCCTATCCGAAGAGTGGCGGCGCCTACACCGTGGCGCAGGACAATCTCGGCGTGAACGCGAGCCTGCTCGCGGCCGCGGCGCTGATGATCGACTATGTTTTGACTGCGGCGGTCGGCATTTCGGCGGGCGTCGGAGCCCTGGTGTCGGCCGCCCCTTCGTTGCACCCGTTCACGCTGCCGCTGTGTCTCGGCATTCTTGTCGTGCTGACGTTGGTCAATTTGCGCGGCACAACGGACGCCGGCAGGCTGTTCGCGTTGCCGACTTACCTGTTCATCGCCTGTTTCGCGATCGTCTTGATCCTCGGCGTCTTTGCCGCGATCGCGAGCGGCGGACATCCGCGCCCGGTGGTGGCGCCGCCGGCGCCGCCCAAAGCCGTCGAGGCGCTGGGTCTGTGGCTGTTGTTGCGCGCATTCGCCAGTGGCTGCACGGCGATGACCGGCGTCGAGGCGGTGAGCAACGGCGTCGATGCCTTCCGCGAGCCCCGCGTGAGCAGCGCTCATCGCACGCTTGCCGTCATCGTTGTCACGCTCGGCATCCTGCTGGGCGGTATCGCCTTTCTCGCCACGGCTTATGGCATCATGGCGACGGATCAGACGCAGCCGGGCTACCAAAGCGTGTTGTCGCAGTTGGTCGGCGCGGTAGCGGGCCGCGGCGCGTTCTACTACGTCGCCATCGCCAGCGCGCTCTGCATCCTTTGCCTGTCCGCCAATACGAGCTTCGTTGGTTTTCCGCGACTGTGCCGGATGGTGGCGCAAGACGGCTTTTTACCGCGCCCCTTCGCCATCGTCGGACGCCGCTTGGTTTATTCGGTCGGCATCCTTTATCTCGCGGTCGCGGCGGGACTGCTGCTCGCGGCATTTGGCGGCATCACCGACCGGCTCATTCCGCTCTACGCCATCGGCGCATTCCTGACATTCACGATGTCGCAGGCCGGCATGGTGATGCATTGGCGCAAAGAGCTCGGCCAAAGGCGCCGTTCGCGCGAGCGACCCTGGTTTCACGTCAAGCTCGCCATCAACGCCGTGGGCGCCACGACCACGATCGTCGCCGTCGTCGTCATCGTCGTCGCCAAATTCATCCAGGGCGGCTGGATCACCATTGTTGCAATTCCCTGCGCTATCGTCCTGCTCAAGGCGATCAGACGCTACTACGACGGCATCGACGCCCGGCTGCGTGACGACAGACCCCTCGACTATCATCGCAGCAAGCCGCCGATCGTGCTCGTCACGGTACGGGAATGGAATCGGCTGACCCGCAAAGCGCTCACCTTCGCCAGGGAACTCTCGACGGATGTGACGGCGGTGCATCTCGCGGCGCTGGAAGGGCCGGACGTGAAAGGCGATGAGCGCCGGCTGCGCGAGCGCTGGGCCGAAGCGGTGGAAAAGCCGGCCCGGGCGCACCACGCGAAACCGCCGCGTTTGGAGTTTTTGAGCGCACCTTATCGCCGCATCCACGCACCATTCCTCAAGCTGATCGAAGAGCTGGAGAAGAGGAATCCGGACCGCACCATCGCGGTGCTGATCCCGGAGCTGGTCAAGCACCGCTGGTGGGAGCATCTGCTGAGCGCCCGCCGCGCCACACGGCTCCGTTCCGCCGTGCTCGAGTATGGCGGCCCGCACGTCGTGGTCATCAACGTCCCTTGGTATGTGACGCCGCCGCCGAGCATCGAAGAAGCGATGACCCAGGAAGAAGCCAGGGAACCGACCCACGCACGCAACGTGCTCGGCTTTCGGCGCCGCGAGGCGCCGCACACGCAGCGGCGCTAGAGCGGAATGAGTTTCGGTCGAATCGTCATCCCGCTCTAGCC
>JASHQO010000438.1 GCA_030039105.1 Xanthobacteraceae bacterium | reverse complement strand
CGCTAAAGCATGATCCCGAAAAAGCCGGCCCTCGGACTTGATCCGAGGGTGGCAACCGGTCTTCGGAAAAGATCATGCGCAAGCAAAAGGCTGGAGCGGGATGACGCTTCGACCAAAACTCATCCCGCGCGAGGGAGCTGTCATGCCTGGCGGATTACGCAAAGTCATTGTCGTCGCTTCATTGCTGCTCGCCGGGTCATGTCTGGTTGCGGCGCGGGCGGCCGATCCGAACAAGCTTTGGCAGATCGTGCACGATCAATGCGTGCCGGAACAGCGCCAGGACGGCTATTCAAGGCATTGCGCCGAGGTCAACCTCGCGGCCGGATACGCGGTGCTGAAGGACCGCAACGGCGCGACGCAGTTCCTGCTCATTCCGACGCAGCGCATCACCGGCATCGAGGGCCCGGCGTTGCTGCGGCATGACGCTCCGAACTATTTCGCCGCGGCATGGCAGGAGCGGGACCGCGTCGCATGGGCGGCGCTGCGGCCGCTGCCGCGCGAGTCACTTAGCCTTGCGATCAATTCCGAGTTCGGGCGTTCGCAGAACCAGTTGCACATCCACATCGATTGCGTCCGCGCCGATGTTCGCGAAACGCTGTGGCGCGAGCGCGCGCAGATCGGCCGGCACTGGGCCTGGCTGCCGGCGCCGCTTCGCGGCCGTCGCTATCGCGCCATGCGGCTCGACGGCGACACGCTCGACGGCGGCAATCCGTTCAAGCTATTGGCGTCGAGCGTGCCCGGCGCCGGGGCCGACATGGGCCGGCATACGCTGGTGGTGGTCGGCATGTGGTACGACGACGGCGGGCCGGGCTTCGTCGTGCTCGACGACCGTGCCGACCTCGCCCACGGCGACCGGGCCAGCGGCGAGGATCTGCAGGACCACGACTGCGCGCTCGGGCGCTGATTCAAACGCGCCGGTGCAGCCGGTGCTCGATCCACAACAGCAGCGCGTTGGCGATCGCGGCGAAGGCGAACAAAACAATGGTCACGGTGACCATGTCCTCGCTCTGGGCAAGCTGCATGTCGCTCATGATCATGGAGCCGAGGCCCTGCTTCGAGGCGAACATCTCGCCGAGCAGCACGCCGAGCAGCGTCACGGTGAAGCCGATGCGCAAGCCGGTGAATACTTCCGGCAACGCCGCCGGGATGAGCACGGTGGCGACGGTCTGCCACGGCGACAGTTGCAGCGTGCGCGCCGCGCGCAGATAGACTTGAGGAATGGCGCGGATCGCGCCGATGGTGAGGAGCGCGACGGGGAGGATGCCGTGCAGCGCGCCGAACGCCACCTTGCCGGAAATGCCGAGCCCGAAGATCAGCAGCACCACCGGGTAGAGCACGATCTTCGGCAGCGAATAGAGCGCGACCAGGATCGGCTCGCCGACCGCGCCGGAGAGGCGGTGCGCGCCCATCCATACGCCGATGGCAAGGCCGATGGCGTAGGCCAGCGCCAGCGCGAAGCTGAAGGCGAGCAGCGTCGTCATCGCGTTGACGGCAAAGCGCTCCGTCGGCACCATCTGCATCAGGTACGACAGGGTCGCCTTCGGCGCCGGTAGTGCGGTGTCGCCGGCGATCCGGTGCAGGATCTGCCAGACCGCCAGCATGACGGCGAAGATGATCAACGTGTCGGTGGCGCGCCGGGCCGCGGTCATGACCGGCCTGCCGTGCGCCGCTCGGAGTAGCGCATGTCGAAGGCATGGAGCGCGCCGTTGACGACGGTGGCGATGATCAACAGGAACAGGATCAGCGCATACATGCGGCGATTGTTGAAATCCGCATAGGCGTCGGCGATGTCGCGGCCGAGCCCGGTCGGCGACAGGATGAATTCGGCGGCGATCACGGCGATGAAGCCGTACGACACCGACAGCTTGACGCCGGTGAAGAGGTAGGGCGCGGCGGCGGGCAACTGCAATTGCAGCGCGGTCGCGAGCCGGCCCAGGCGGTGCACGCGCGCCACCTTGGTCAGCACCCGCGGCACGCGGTCGAGGCCGTTGAGCGTGGCGATGATCATGGCGACCACGGCAGTGGCGACGCCGATCAGCACGATCGGAATCGGCGAGAGGCCGAAGATCGCGATCAGCACCGGATAGAAGATAAAGATCGGCACCGCGTAATAGGTCGCGAACAGCGGCTCGAGCGCTTCGCGCAAGCGGGGCAGGGCGTGGATCAGGACACCGAGCGCGAAGCCCAGCACGATCGACAGCACGATGACGATCGCGACGACGCCGAGGGTACGTCCGATGTCGGCACTGACGGCGCCGGAAGCGAAGAGCTTCCACAGCGCGACTGCCATTTCGCTCGGTGGAATGATGGTGCGGCGGTTGATGAGCCCGCTCTGGCAGGCGAGCTCGAGCGCGCCGACCAGCGCCGCGATGACAACGATGCGGATCAGGCCGACGCGCGTCATCGGATACGCCCTGTCATCGACTGCATTTTCTCGTCGTCATCGTCCGCGCTTTCTCGTTGTCATCGTCCGCGACGGCGGACGATCCGGTAAACAATGACAGTAAAGTGCCCTACGGAGCTGCACGATTGGACCGTCGGCGTTTACCGGATGCTCCGCCTTCGCGGATCATGACGGCGACGGGCCCGTCATCCCGTCGCCGCGGCGGTCATGCCGGCATGACCGAGCGATTTGAGCGACTCGCCGCGCAGGCGTTCCCACAAGCGGCCGGTGATCTCGCCGAAGGCAGGCTCGGCGACGATGGTGCTGTCGCGCTCGCGCGGCCAGCCGGTGTCGATGATCTCGATGAAGCGGCCCGGCCGCGCCGACATGGCGCCGACCCGGTCGGCGAGCATCGCCGCCTCGTCGAGGGCGTGGGTGATGAGCAGAATGGTGGCGCCGGTCGAGCGCCACAGCCGCAAAACTTCGTCGCCCATGAGCAGGCGGGTCTGCGCATCGAGCGCACCGAACGGCTCGTCGAGCAGGATGAGACGCGGCTGCAGCACCAGGGTGCGGGCGATGCAGACGCGCTGGCGCATGCCGCCGGAAAGTTGCGACGGATAGGCGCGGGCAAAATCC
>JASHQO010000437.1 GCA_030039105.1 Xanthobacteraceae bacterium | reverse complement strand
GCGCATCGCGCCGCGCCGCTACGGCGTGAAGCTGCCGGTGCTGCTCGGCTGGACGCATCCTTACGCGCCGCTGGGCACGCCGCTGGTCGAGCGCGAGGCCGCGGAGCCGGTGATTGCCGCCTGGCTCGCTCATGTCGGCGACAGCACGGAGCTGCCGGGCCTGGTGCTGCTGCCCTATCTGCCGGCAGACGGTCCGTTCGCCGCAGCGCTCGACGCTATCGTGCGGCGCGCCCAGATGTCGACGGCCGATTTCAAGCGTCACCAGCGCGCGCAGCTCATGCCCGATGCCGACCGGTTGTCCTATGTCGACCGCTCGGTCGGCCGGCATAAGCTCAAGGAGCTGCGCCGCTGCGTCCGGCGTCTCGGCGATATCGGCGCCCTTCTGTTCACCACGGTGACCGAGCCGGACGCCGTTGCCGCGGCCATCGAGGATTTCTTCAGGCTCGAAGTGCGCGGCTGGAAAGGGCGCGCCGGAACCGCCGCGGCGCTTCACGACGACGTCCGAAGCTTCCTGGCGGCGGCGGTCGCCGGCTTGGCGGCGGACGCCAAGGTGTCCGTCAGTCGCATTTTCATCGACGGCGCCGCGATTGCGGCGACCGTCACGTTGCGCAGCGCCGACACCGCGTGGTTCTGGAAGATCGTCTACGACGAGGATTTCGCCAAATACTCGCCGGGCGTCGTGCTGACTCTGGCCGTGAGCGAAGACTTGATCGAGGACACGACGCTTGTGCGCACCGATTCCTGCGCTACTGCAAATCATCCGATGATCGACCACGTCTGGCGCGAGCGCTTGACCCTAAACGATCGGTTGATCGGGGTGCGTCCGCGCGCGGCGTTCGCGTCCGCGCGCCGGTTGGAGATGTTGCGCAACGCCGGCATCGCCGCGGCGAAGGCCGTCCGCGATCAGATGCATCGCTGACCGGACGGCGGAGGCCTTGGGCAGGCCCCCTTCCCTCGGCGCGCGTTTTCCGTCATGAGACCGGCTCGCGATAGAGAACATGATGACCGATCCGATCACCATCCGCATGGGCGGCTATGGGCCGCCGACCACCGGCTTCTCGCGCTCGCTCAAATTCATCGGCGACAGCCTCGAAGCCGAGTTCGGCAAGCGCATCGACGTGAAGTACGTCTGGAACGTCATGGATTTTGGCTATCGCGCCGAAGATATCTTGTGGCTGGTCGAGGATGGCGTGCTCACGCTCGGCTACCAGTCGTCGAGCTATTTGACCGATCGCGTGCCCGAACTGGGCTTCGTCGATCTGCCGTTTTTGTTTGCGACGCGCGATCGGGCGCGCGGCGCCATGGATGGCGCGCTCGGCCGCGTCCTCGGCGAAGCCATCGAGCGGCGCGTCAACTATCGCATCCTCGGCTGGTTCGAAAACGGCTTCCGCCACATTTCCAATCGGCTGCGCCCGGTGCACGCGCCGGCGGACCTCAAGGGCATGCGCATCCGCGTGTTGCCGAGCGAGGTCCAGGCGCGCACCTTCGAGTTGCTCGGCTGCATGCCGCTGCGCATGGACTTGACCGAGGCGATCGAGCGCATCAAGGCCGGCACCATCGACGCGCAGGAAAACCCGTTCGCCAACACCGTGACCTACGGCGTGCACAAGTTCCATCGCTTTCACACCGTGACCAACCACTTCTACATTTCGCGGCCGATCTTCTTGCACCGGCAGGCCTTCGACGGCTGGCCGCAAGATCTGCAGCGCGCCATGCAGTCGGCGATCAAGCGCGCGGTGGAGTTTCAGCGCGGTCTCGCCATCGAGGAGGACCGCGAGGCGCGGGCAGCGATCCTCGCCGCCGGCTGCGAGATCGCCGAGCTCGACGCCGGCGAGCTCGCCCAATTCCGCGCCGCCGTCGCTCCGCTCATCGCCGAAGCGCGCGGGACTTACGGACAAAAGCTGTTCGATATGGTCTGACGCTCGTCATTGCGAGCGAAGCGAAGCAATCCAGCGCGTCCTTGGATTGCTTCGTCGCTGCGCTCCTCGCAATGACGGTGTTAGCCGCGCCGCTCGTCGGGCTTGGCGAGGATCAGCGACCAGAACACCTTGTATTTCGACTGCGGCGCATAGGCCGCGGCAATACCCATCTTGGTCACGTTGGAATTGAGCATGTTGGCGCGGTGCGGCGGCGAATCGCGCCAGCCGGAGAACGCTTCCGCCAAGGTGTGATAGCCGGCGCCGATGTTCTCCACCGCAACGGCGGCGTCGAAGCCGGATTTCTGGATGCGGTCCTGGAACGGATGGCCGACATTGTGGTCGAGCTTGTCTTTGGCCGCCATGGAGCGCGCCTGGTCGGTAGCGAGCCGCATCAGCTCGGGATCGAGGGCGACGGTGCCGACGCCGTTATTGTTGCGATAGCCGGAGATCATCGACTGCGCCGCGGCGGCGTCGAGCGTCGCGTCGGAGCTGGCGAGGTCGACATAAAAGCTTGGCTGGCCTGAAGGCGGCGGGTTGTCGGCGCAGCCGCCGAGCACCGCAATGCCGAGTGCGCCACAGACCAGCAGCGCGGCAGATGGCCGGTTCATTGGCAAAAGTCCCCCGCATCCCGCGGTACATTGCCGTCAGAAAAGTGTCGGAAGGATGAAGAGCCAAGTCTTGGTGTCAAGTCTTGGTGGTGTCATGTCTTGGTGCCAAGCCCTGGCGCGATGAAAGGCCCTCAACTACCATCGCCCGCAAGAAACGCGAAGGAGACGTCCGATGGCCGATCAAGCCCCCGCCGCCCGCACGCCCGGCGCCACGCGTGCCGGCCCCGGCGAATACGTATTCAATCTCGCCAGCGTCAATCACATCCTCGGCGGCCCGGATTATTCGACCGCGAACGGCGCCTGCGTCGAGGGCGACCGCATGATCGTCGGCCTGATGCGCATGCCGGCCGGCACCGGCGCCGAACCGCATTCACATCCGAACGAGCAGTGGATCTATGTCCTCGAAGGCACGTTTCACGCCACCGTCGGCGGCAAGACGATCGAGGCCAGGGTTGGCTCGGTGGTCTATGTGCCGGCTGACGTGGTGCATGGCGGCAAGGCCGGCGCCGACCGCGACGTGGTGTTCTTCACCGTCAAGGATGCCTCGCACAGCCTGCACGGCATCAAGGCCGCGTGAGGCGCGCACAACGGGCGGCGTCGGGAGGAATGATGAAGCGGTGGGGCATCCTTGCGCTCGCGGTCTTGGCGCTGGCCGCGGCGCCGACATCAGGCCGGGCGCAGGACAAATATCCGTCGAAGCCGATCAAGATCATCGTGCCTTACGTGCCGGGCGGCGCCACCGACATCGTCGCTCGCATTCTTGCCGATCAGATGGGCAAGAGCCTCGGCCAAACGGTCTTCGTCGAGAACAGGCCCGGCGCTTTCGGCATCATCGCCATCGAGGACATGGTGAAGTCGGGCGCCGACGGCTACACGCTGATGATCGGCAACGTCTCGACCAATGCCATCACGCCGATCATCTATCCGTCGAAATTCAAGATCGACTACGCCAAAGACGTGGTGCCGATCACCAACGTCGTCGACATCCCGGCATTCATGGTGGCGACGACCAAGAATTTCGACGTCAAAAGCCTCCCCGAGCTGATCGCCTACGCCAAGAAGAATCCCGGCCAGGTGCGCTACGGCACCGTCGGCCCCGGCAGCTATCCGCATTACGACATGGCCTATTTCGCCAAGCGCGCCGGCGATCTCGACGTGACCGCGATCCCGAACAAGGCCGGCGCCACCGGCGTCATCAACGACATGCTCAACGGCTCGACCCAGGTCACGTTCATCAACGTGGCCAGCTCGACGCCGCAGATTAAGGCGGGAAACCTGCGTCCGCTGGCGCTGGTCGATCACGCCCGGCTGCCGGATTTCCCTGACGTCGCCACCATGCAGGAGCTCGGCTTCGACGGCGTCGGCACCATCGCCTGGCAAGGCCTGTTTGCGCCGGCCGGCGTGCCCAAGCTTGTGCTGCAAACGGTGTTCGACGCCACCGTCGCCGCCATGAAAGAGCTGGCGGTCGCCGAAGCATTCAAGACGCAGAGTTTCAACACCGTGCCCAATGCCTCGCTCGACGACGCCAAGAGCTGGCTCGCCGGCGAGATTGCACGGTGGCAGAAGATCACCAGCGCAGTGAAGATCGAGACCGAGTAACTCTGTTTTTGAGATATTTCGCATGAGCAGCGACCGAACCGTCGCCGGTCCGATCCATGCCATCGTCGTCGACAAGGCCGTGCATAGCGACGTTCATGCGTTGCTGGAGGCCGGCGTGCTGCGGAAGACCGGCGAAGGACCCATCGTCGTCCCGTTCGCCGCCATCCACGTCGATGCGATGCTGCGCGCAGCGCGATCCGCTTCATTGCCGGATATTCGCCGCGATCGCCACCTCGGTCGATTTTTTCACCTCGGCCTCGATGTAGCGGGCGAAGTCGTCGGAGCTGCCGCCGATGATCTCCATGCCGATCTTGTGCAGCGGCTCGACCACGTCGGGCGATTTGAGCGCGGCGTTGGCGATCGCGTTGAGCTTGGCGACGATCGGCGCCGGCGTGCCGGCGGGAGCGAGCAGGCCGAACCAGAGGCCGAGATCGTAGCCGGGCAGGCCGGATTCGGCGATCGTCGGCACGTCGGGCGCGATGCTGGCGCGCTGCGCCGTGGTCACGGCGATGGCCTTGAGCTTGCCCTCGGCGATCTGCTGCACCACGGCGGAGGCCGGCGCGATCCAGAGCTGCACGCGGCCGGTGACGACGTCGGTCAACGCCTGCGCGCTGCCCGGATAGGGCACGTGCATGAGCTTGATGCCGGCGGTCATGTTGATCAACTCGGCCGCCACATGGGTCGTGGTGCCGACGCCCGACGAGGCATAGAAGATCCGGCCGGGCTTGTCCTTGGCCAGCGCGATCAGCTCTTTCAGATTGCTCACCCCGAGCGACGGGTTGGCGACCAGGATGGTCGGCACCGCGGCGACGCGCAGGATCGGCACGAAATCCTTCACCACGTCGTAGGTCGGATGGACGGTCATGCCGGCATAATTGGTCTGCGCCGCCGTCGCCATGAAGATGGTGTAGCCGTCGTTCGGCGCGCGCGCGACATATTCGGCGGCGACGTTGCTGCCGGCGCCCGGCCTGTTCTCGACCAGGAACTGCTGGCCGAGCGCGTCGGAGAATTTTTGCGCCAATAGCCGCGCCGGCGTGTCGGCAGAGGCGCCGGCGCCGAAGCCGATGATGATCCGCACCGGATGGGCCGGATAATCGTCCGCCAGGGTCGAGCTCGCCGCTGCGGCCGTCGCCGCGCACAGGATGATGGCCGAAAGCCGTCGCATAAGTCGCATCGGGTCCTCCCGCGGCGCGCGTTTGTAAGCCTTTATCGGCCGCGCTTAGCCTTTGTTAATAAATCGCATACCATTCCTTAACGTCAAAACAACCCGTTCGCGAGTAGTTTGGCCGGATCAATTCCGGCGCACCCGCGATGCCCGTCAGCCACGCATTATCGAAGGCAAGCCGCAACTGGATGCTCGTCGTTATGGCGGGCGTGATCGGATTTGCCGCTGGCGTGATCGGCTACGCCATGTACGGCGCGGCTTGGCTCGTCGCACTGCTGACCGACGCCTCGCCAGCCGTCGCCGCGTCCGTCATGGCACTGCCGTTCGCCTTCGCCGCGGCGACGATCGCCGGCCTGTTCGCCACCGCACGCCGCCGCACCCGGATCCGACAATTGCGCGCCGCGCTGAACAACATGACGCAGGGCCTGTGCATGTTCGATTCGGCGGCCCGCCTCGTGCTGTGCAACGAGCGGTATCTCGAAATGTACGATCTGCCGGCCGAGCTCGGCCGGTCCGGCACGCCGCTGCACGATCTGCTCGCCTGCCGCGCCGCCGCCGGCCGCTTCACCGGCGATGCCGACCGCTACATTGCGGATTGTCTGCGCCAGGTGGCCGAGGGACGCACCGAAACCAAGACCAATCACATCAAGGGCCGTGTCATCTCGCTGGTGAGCCGGCCGATGCCGGACGGCGGCTGGGTCGCCACCCATAACGATGTCACCGAGCAATTGTCGGCGGAGACCGAGCGCGATTCGCTGCGCCAGCGCGAAGACCGCCGCCGCGTCGTCGAGGCGGCGATCGCGTCGTTTCGCGCCCGCATCGAGAGCATGCTCGACACCGTCGGTCACAGCGCCGCGGCGATGAAGGCGGCGGCGAAGACGCTGTTGAGCACGTCGGATCACACCCTGCAGCGCACCGAAGGCGCCGTGAACGGCTCCAACGAGGCCTCGATGAATGTCGAGACCGCGGCGGCCGCCGCCGCCGAGCTGTCGGCCTCGATCAAGGAGATCAGCCGGCAGCTTATGCAGGCCAACGAGGTGGTGCGCTCGGCGGTGGACGATGCCGGCGCCACCAACGAGGACATCGCGGCGCTGGCGCGGGTGGCACAGAAGATCGGCGACGTGGTCAAGCTCATTCAAGACATCGCCGGCCAGACCAACCTGTTGGCGCTCAATGCCACCATCGAGGCGGCGCGCGCCGGCGAGGCCGGCCGTGGCTTTGCGGTGGTTGCCTCCGAGGTGAAGTCGCTCGCGGTGCAGACCGCGAAGGCGACCGAGGAGATCACCCGCGAGATCCTGTCGGTGCAGAGCTCGACCGCCAGCGCCGTAGCGGCGATCCGCAACATCACCCAGCGGATGCAGGACATCAACCAGTACACGTCGGCGGTGGCGGGTTCCGTCGAGCAGCAGGAATCGGCCACCGGCGAGATTTCCCACAACGTCGCCAGCGCCGCCGCCGGCGCCAAGGCGATCTCGTCGGCGCTCCACGAGGTTGCCGGCTCCGCCACCCAGACGCGCAGCTCGGCCGAGACCATGCTGGCGGCGACCGAAGAGGTCGAAACCGCGACGGTCAAGCTGCGCCACGAATTCGAGGAATTTTTGGGCACGGTAGCGGCGTAATATCATTGTATTGATCGTCATCCTGAGGTGCCCGCGCGCGAGCGCAGGCCTCGAAGGATGCTGCTCAAGCGCCTCGGCCGTCGCCCTTCGAGGCTTGCCGTAGCGCGTTGAAGACGCGCGTAAACGCGCTTATGGCTCGCACCCCAGGGTGACGGACAAGGCTATGCGCAAAATCCAAATCGGCGGCCTGTCCGTCGCCGTCACCGAGGCCGGCGCCGGCCCGCCCGTGGTGCTGCTGCACGGCACCGGTTGCGGCCAGCGCATGTGGTTTCACCAGATCAGGGCGCTGCGCGGCCATTTCCGCGTCATCACGTACGATCAGCGCGGGCATGGGCAGACCGACGCGCCTGCGGTGGCCGCGGATTATTCCGCCGGCCATCTCGCGCGCGATCTCGTCGGTGTGCTCGACGCCCTCGCGATCGAGCGCGCGGCCATCGTCGGCTTTTCGCTCGGCGGCGGGCCGGCCTTGGCGCTGGCGTCGAGCCGGCCGGAGCGGGTGTCGCGCCTGGTGCTTGCCGACGTCGGTGCCGGCGCCGACGATCCGGTGAAGGTGCAATGGATGGCGCGGCGCTGGGTTACGCTGATCGGGCAGGGCGACATCGACGAGCTCGTCTGCGACATGCTGCGTAGCGAGCTGTTCAAGTTTTATGCCCGCCGCAGCGTGCGCCGCCGCAAGCACATGGCCGCGCTCATTCGCGCCACTCCGGTCGACGGCTTGCGCTTCACGCTGTCCGAGGTGATGGTGAAGCGGAAATCATTGTTCCGCCTGACCGGCGCGCTCAAATCGGTGCGGGTGCCGACGCTCATCCTGCTCGGCGAGCACGACTACGTCTGCAGCAAGGCGGCGCGATTGATGGCGCAGAACATTCCCGGCGCGGCGCTGAAGACGATTGCGGATTCCGGCCACATGTCGCCGCTGGAGCAGCCGGCGGCGTTCACCGCCGCAGTGATGGAATTTTTGTCCGCAGCCGGGCCTCAACGCCCCGCCGCGTAACCCTGCATGCCGCGCGCATTGGCGGCGGCGCGGCGGCGGCGGCCGACGCGCGAGGCGGCGGTAAGGCGGCCTTCCGACCAGGCCGGGCCGACCTCGACGATGTGGCCGCGGCGTTCCAGCTCGTCGACGGTCTGCTTCGGCACGCGGCGTTCCAGCACCAGCACGCCGGGATGCGCGGTGCGCGGCCAGAACGAGCTGGGGAAATGTTCGGAGTGCCAGGCCGGCGCGTCGATCGCTTCCTGCAGGTTCATGCCGGCATGGACGTGGCGCATGAAGAATTGCGTGATCCACTGATCCTGGCCGTCGCCGCCGGGAGAGCCCCAGGCCAGATACGGCTCGCCGTCGCGCAGCGCCATCGTGGGAGAGAGCGTGGTGCGCGGCCGCCGGCCCGGCGCCAGCGCCGCCGGATGGTTTTCTTCGAGCCAGAACATCTGCGCCCGGGTGCCGAGGCAGAAGCCGAGCTCCGGAATGACCGGCGAGGAATGCAGCCAGCCGCCCGATGGCGTGGTCGACACCATGTTGCCGGCGGCGTCGATGATGTCCATGTGCACGGTGTCGCCGCGCGACGAGCCGGTGCGGCCCACGGTCGGCTCGCCGGCGCCCATCCGGCCCACGGTCGGCTCGCCGGCGCCGGCCGCCGGCGCTCCGG
>JASHQO010000436.1 GCA_030039105.1 Xanthobacteraceae bacterium | reverse complement strand
TATGTCGGCCTGTGCTGCCGTCACGGACATAGTACGGAGCCATGATGCCGGCAACAGACCTAAAAGCCGCTGGTTAAGCCGAGCCGACGAGCGCGATCAGTGCGGCTTCGTCGGGCCGCGGCGCGACACGGACATCTGCGGCGCCAGCCTCCGCGAGCGGCTGCGCGACCTGCTTCGACAGACAAAATTGCACCGGTTTCAAGGCACTGGCGAGTAGCCCGGCGGCGCGTGCCGTCGTCACATAAGCTTCGGCAGTGCGGTGGGAATAGTGCAGGACGCCGTCGATGCCACTCGCCAGGGCGCCGGCCGTGGACGCCGGCAGGCGCGCGGCAGCGACGGCGCGATAGATGATCTTCATTTCGACGGCAAAGCCTTTGGCGCGCAATTCGCCGGCAAGATCGCCGGCGCGGTGTTCGCCGGTGAGATGGAGCAGGGGCGCTGCCGTCGGCTTGAATTTTTCAGCCACGAGCCGCGCCAGATCGTCGGCGTTACCTTCGGCGGACGTCACGTCGGTGAAGCCTGCCGCGGCCGCAGCCTCGGCGCTGCGCCGGCCGACGGCGAGGACCGGCAGTGGGCGCAGATGCGCGCCGCGCGGATGTGCGGCGACAGCGTGGGCGGCGTTGGCGCTGGTGATCAGGATGGCCGCCCACGGTCCGCCGCCGATTGCGGCGTCAGCGAGTGGCTCGATGCGCAACAGCGGCGCGGCGATCACGTCGTGGCCTTTCGCGCGCAGCGCTTCGGCGGTGCGTTGCGCATCAGGCTCGGGGCGCGTGAGCAGAAGCAGCACGGTTTTGCCCCTAGCTGAAAAAATCGGCGCCGCCGCGCGCCTTGAGCTCACGGCCGGCGTCGGCGCCAATCTCGGAGGCCCGGGCGGGGGGGCCTTCGCGGACGACGTCGAACGCCGCACTGCCGTCCGGCTTCACGATCAGGCCGCGGAAGCGGATGACGTCGTTCTCGATCCGCGCATGGCCGCCGATCGGCGTGCGGCAGGAGCCGTCGAGCACGGCGAGAAAGGCGCGCTCGGCGGTGACCGCGGTCGCGGTATCGGGATCGTCGATCTTGGCAATGAGCTCGCGCGTGGCAACATCGTCTGCGCGGCTCTCGATGCCAATGGCGCCTTGGCCGACGGCGGGCAGGAATTCGTCGATGTCGAGCACGGCCGTCGCGGCGTGGAGCAAGCCGAGGCGCTTCAACCCGGCGACGGCGAGCAACGTCGCGTCGGCATCGCCAGCCTCGATCTTGCGCAGCCGGGTTTCGATATTGCCGCGCAACGGCACGATCGCAAGGTCCGGCCGCAGCCGCTTGACCATGGCCTGGCGCCGCAGCGACGCCGTGCCGACCACGGCGCCGGCCGGTAGATCGCGCAAGGTTTTGGCCTGGCGACTGATCAAGGCGTCGCGGGCATCCTCCCGCGGCAGGAACGCCGACAGCGCGAGGCCGCCCGGCAGCACCGTCGTCATGTCCTTCGACGAATGCACCGCAAGGTCGATGGATCGGTTGAGCAGCGCCTCCTCGATCTCTTTGGTGAACAACCCTTTGCCGCCAAGCGCGTCGAGTGGGCGGTCCTGAACCGCATCGCCGGTGGTGCGGATGACCTTGATCTCGATGGCCTCGACATCGAGCCCGCAGGCTGCGGCCAGGCGGCTTCGCACCTCGCGCGCCTGCACCAATGCCAGCGGCGAGCCGCGCGAGCCGATGCGCAGGACGGGGGTTTTGGTCGAGGATTGTGCCATAAGCCCTTTGGATGCGACGACGGAGACTTATAATACATAGATGGTTATTCTCGGCATCGAGACGACTTGCGACGAAACGGCGGCGGCTCTGGTCGAGCGGACCGAGGACGGCCATGGCCGGATTCTGTCCAACATTGTGCTGTCCCAGGTCGCCGAGCATGCCGAGTTCGGCGGTGTGGTGCCGGAGATCGCGGCGCGGGCCCATGTCGAGGCGCTCGACCACGTCATTGCTAAGGCGATGGCCGAGGCGAAGCTGTCGTTCGATGCGCTCGACGGCGTCGCGGCGGCTGCCGGGCCGGGCCTGATCGGCGGTGTCATTGTCGGGCTGACCACCGCCAAGGCCATCGCGCTGACCCACGACAAGCCGCTGATCGCCGTCAATCACCTGGAGGCGCATGCGCTCACGGCACGGCTCACCGACGCCACGCCGTTTCCCTATTGTCTATTCCTCGCCTCGGGCGGGCACACGCAAATTCTCGCCGTGCGGGGTGTCGGCGATTACCTGCGCTTCGGCGGCACGGTCGATGACGCGATCGGCGAGGCCTTCGACAAGACGGCGAAGCTGCTCGGGCTCGGCTATCCCGGCGGCCCGCAAGTCGAGAAGGAAGCCGTCCGCGGCGATGCCAAGCGCTTCGCGCTGCCGCGGCCGATGGCCGGGCGGCACAATGCGGACTTTTCCCTGTCCGGGCTGAAAACCGCGCTGCGCCTGGAAGCAGAAAAGATCGCGCCGCTGTCCGACCAGGACGTCGCCGACCTGTGCGCGTCGTTCCAGCAGGCGGTGGTCGACGTGGTGATGGACCGGCTGCGCGCCGGCCTGCGCATGTTCCGCGAGCGGCTCGGCACGCCCAAGGCGCTGGTCTGCGCCGGCGGCGTTGCCGCCAACCAGGCGATCCGCAAGGTGCTGCACCGGGTGGCGTTCGAGGTCGGCGCGGACCTGGTGGCGCCGCCGCCCGCCTTGTGCACCGACAATGGCGCCATGATCGCATGGGCCGGCGCCGAGCGGCTGGCGCTCGGCCTTACCGACCCGCTCGACGTCGCACCACGGGCGCGCTGGCCGTTGAGCGAGGTGGCGAAGGCGGCGAGAAGTTAGCGCGCCATTGCGGCGAGCGGAGCGACGGCGCTAGCGCTCAAAGCGGTCGATGAACCACTGCAATAGTCGTCGCCAAATTTCGTCCTTGCCGACCGAATCTTCGATGCCGTGCTCGAGGTTGGGGTTGTCGTTGACCTCCATGACCACGATGTCATGGTCGGTCTGCTTGAGGTCGACGCCGTAAAAGCCGTCGCCGATCGGCCGTGCCGCACGGACCGCGATGTCCATGACGTCACGCGGCGCTCCGGCCAGATCGAAGGCCCGAAAACCGCCCTCGCGGGACGAGCCGTCGGGCCGGTATTTCACCACCTGCCAATGGCCGCGCGCCATGCGGTACTGGCACACGAACAGCGGCTCGCCGGCGAGCACGCCGACCCGCCAGTCGAAATCGGTCGGCAGGAATTTCTGCGCCAGCACCAGGTCGGTCTCTTCGAACAATTCCTCGCAGGTGGCCTTGAGCGCCGTCGGCGATTCGACCTTGTGCACGCCGCGCGAGAACGAGCCATCCGGGATCTTCACAACGAGCGGCAGTCCGAGCTCGTCGATCACCCGCGTCAGATCGGTGTCCTCGCCGACGATCCGGGTCGGCGGCGTCGGCACCTGGTTCTGCTGCAACAGCTCCATCAGGAACACCTTGTTGGTGCAGCGGATCATCGAGATCGGATCGTCGATCACCGGCATGTCCTCCTGCCAGGCGCGGCGGGCGAAGCGGTAGGTGTGATTGTCGATCGAGGTGGTCTCGCGGATGAACAGGCCGTCGTATTCGGCGAGCTCGGAGAGCTGGCGCTTGGTGATCAGCTCGACATCGACCGACATCTTCTCGGCGATGCGCTGGAAGTGCTTGAGCGAATCCGTGGAGCAGGGCGCCGTCTTCTCGTTCTCATTTGGGTCGTGCAGCACTGCCAGATCGTATTTGGCCACCGAGCGCGCCTTGGGATCGCGCCATTCGCGCCTGGTGTGGCTGTTGAGCGACTCGCGGAAAAACTCGCCTTCGCCGTTGGCGAGCCGGGTGACGATGCGCGGCCGGATGCGGTCGATCGACAGCCGCGCTCCGGGCTCGATAATCACCTCCAGCGCCGGGCAGCGGAACCAGTCGAACAGCAGGCGGCCGAACGCCTCGAAGCGCTCGTCGCGGGCGATGCCGAAGCAGACCAGCAGCTTGAACTCGCCGTCGGGCTGGAAATCGGCGCGCCGCGCACACTTGTTGAGCTCTTCCTCGAGGTCGGGCAGGGCGTGCTCGTAGAGCTTCTCGCGCAACTCCAGCATGGTCTCGACCGTGGGCACCACGCGATGGCCGCGCGCCTCGGCGAGCAGCGAGGCGTAATAGCCCTTGGACTGATAGGCGTAAGAGCGGGCGAGGTTGACGATCTTGGGCCGCGCCATGTCGAACAGCCGCGGGCGGGCGAGGTACTCGCTCGTGGTGATGACCTTGTGCGGGGTCTCGGCGTTGGGCAGGTCGCGAGGCTGGTCGACGAGGATGACCCAGCCGGTCATGGGCGGGTCCCTTTCCTGTCGATTCCACTCTCTGAAACGGGGCCGGTCATGCGTTCGAGATCAGCGCAGCGCGACTCCGTCATAGCCGGAATCGAATCGATTAGCGACTGCGCGGGCCGTACTGTCCACCATCAAAACCGATTCGCGCAGCCCGGTCGGGCTGGGGTGTGGATGCCGTCAAGCGACTTTTCGAAGCGCAGCGCATCGGCGTGGTCGTCGTAATAGTCGCGGTGACGGCCGAACAGCCGGTAACCGGATTTCTCGTAGCGGCCGATGGCGCGGGTGTTGTGCTCGTGGACTTCGAGCCGCATGACATATCGACGACGGCGCGCCGCCGCCGTCTCTGCGGCGTGCAGCAGCAACAGGCCGATCCCGCGGTTGCCGAAGCGGGGTGCGACCGCGATGGAATAAAGCCGTGCCAGCTTCGAGCGCGGCGGGTAGAGCACCAGTGTATAACCGGCGAGCCTGCCATCGTCCTCGGCGACGATCAGCATTGCGCCCGGTGCAGCAAGGAAATGGCGGAAGCTTCGCCGCGACAGATTGTCGGTGGTGAAGACGGCGTTTTCCAGCGCCAGCAGCGCGCCGAGATCGCTGAGCCGACCGCGACGAAGCTCTACCGCGGGTGCGCGACTCGGCGTCACGACGCCAGCCCCTGCTCGATCTTTGTGACCATGCTCTGCAGCAATTCTAGCCGATCGGCCTCGCTAGGCGGCTTGTCCCAGCGCAGCCGGTTGATGCGGGGAAAGCGCATGGCGAGGCCGGATTTGTGCCGCGTCGAGCGCTGCAGGCCTTCGAACGCGACTTCGAGCACAAGACCCCGAGCGGCCTCGTGCACCACTTCGCGCACCGGCCCAAACCGCTCGGTCGTGTTGCGGCGGACGAAGCGGTCGATCTGCAACAGTTCCTCGTCGGTGAAGCCGAAATAGGCCTTGCCGACCGGGACCAGTTCTTCGCCGTTGTCGCCGCGGGTCCAAACTCCGAAAGTGTAATCGGAATAATAAGACGAGCGCTTGCCGTGGCCGCGCTGGGCATACATCAGCACGGCGTCGATGATGAACGGGTCGCGCTTCCATTTCCACCACGGTCCTTTCGGCCGGCCCGGCAGATAAAGCGAATCGCGGCGCTTGAGCATGATGCCTTCGACCGCCGTGGCATCTTCGCCGGCCCCCGCCGCCGCCGGGTCTTTGCGCGCGGCAATGAGTTCGTCCCAGGTGGCGAAGGACACCAGCGGCGACAGGTCGATGTGCTCGTCGTCGAGCTGCGCGACAAAACTTTCCAGCCGCGTGCGGCGCTCAGCGAATGGGCGCTCGCGCAAATCCTCGGCACCGTCGGCGAGCAGGTCGTAGGCGCGCAGATGCGCCGGGAATTCGGCGATCAGCTTCGGCGTCACGGTTTTGCGATTGAGCCGCTGCTGCAGCACGTTGAACGACTGCACCCGGCCCCCGCGCATGATGAGAAGCTCGCCGTCGACGGCGCCGGGCAGGTGCAGGGCGTCGAGCAGGTCGGGAAAGCTTTTGGAAATGTCCTCGCCGGTGCGGGAGTAGAGCCGCGTGATCATGTCTCGGTCGCGGCGCGCCGAGACCGCCTGCACGCGGATGCCGTCCCACTTCCACTCCGCCATGAAATCGGACGGCTGAAGCTCGGCAAGATCGGTTTCTTCGAGCGCGTGCGCCAACATCGCCGGCCGAAAGGCGGCGGGATCGTCGCTCGCCGGCTTTTCGGCGCGGCCTTCGAGCCAGGCGAACAGATCGATGTAAGGCGGCTTGAGCCCCGGCCAGAGCAATTCGATGTCGTGCGCGTCGGTGCCGGACAGCGCTGCGGCTGCGGTCTTGGCAAGCCGCGCCGAGACGCCGATGCGCAAGCCGCCGGTGACGAGCTTGATCAGCGCCCAGCGCCCGGTCTCGTCAAGCGCATCGAGCCAGCGCGCAAGCTGTTTGGGAAGCTGCGCTTTGCCGAGGGTCGACAGCGTTTCGACGACTGTGGTGAGGCTTAGTTCCCCTTCCCCTTGTGAGGAGGGGTGAGGGATGGCGGTCGAGAGGCAGCTCTCGGTCGTCGACGTCGGCGCGTCACCTCCCGATCCCGCACCCCCGCGCTCCGCCGCAAGGAGCGAGGGAGAAGGAGGCCACATCAGGGCCACGGTCTCGGAAAGATCGCCGACATAATCGTACGATAGCTCGAACAGCACCGGATCGGTGCGCTCGGCGATCAGGCTGCGGATCAATCCGGCCTTGGCGTGTGGAAAACTAAGCGCGCCTGTCAACGCCGCCAGAGCCCAGCCGCGCTCGGGATCGGGCGTCGAGCGGAAGTAGTCCGCGATCAGCCGCAGCTTGGCATTGCGCGCCGGTTCGTAGGCCAAGCGGTTCAAAAGCTCGGCAAAGCGGTTCATTCCTCCGCTCCGCCGTCTTGCTCGCCGGCGTCGTCCTCGTCGCCATAGCCGACGATGTCGAGCGGCCGCGCTTTCAGCCCGCGCGTGCCGCACCAGTGCACCAGCGCGTCCTCCTGGCCGTGGGTGACCCAGATCTCGCCGGCACCGGTCGCGGCGATCGTCGCGGTGAGGTCGTTCCAGTCGGCGTGATCTGAAATCACCAGCGGCAGCGACACGCCCTGCTGCCGCGCCCGCGCGCGCACCCGCATCCAGCCCGAGGCGAAGGCGGCGAGCGGCTCGGGGAAGCGCCGCGTCCACAGGTCGTTCAGCGCCGACGGCGGGCAGATCGTGATGGTGCCGGCAAGTTCCGCCTTGCTGGCACCGCGCACGACACGCAATTCGCCGAGCGCAAAGCCGCGGCTTTCGTAGTAGCGCGTGATCTTTTCCATGGCGCCGTGCAGATAGATCGGCGCGCCGTAGCCGGCCTTGCGCAGCAGCGCGATCACGCGCTGCGCTTTGCCGAGCGAG
Organism: Xanthobacteraceae bacterium; assembly: GCA_030039105.1. Classification (GTDB taxonomy): domain Bacteria; phylum Pseudomonadota; class Alphaproteobacteria; order Rhizobiales; family Xanthobacteraceae; genus BOG-931. The sequence goes on along the minus strand of JASHQO010000436.1, from coordinate 13,319 downwards.
TAAGCGCCGACGAGGTGCGCGCGTTCGGGAAACAGCGCGACGGAGCCCATCAATTTCGCGATCTCGCCGTCGGGATCGCCATGGCGGAACACCGGCAGCGCGAACGTCGCCTCGGTGATGAACACGTCGCACGGCACCAGCTCGAACGGCGCGCAGGTCGGATCGGGGACGTTCTTGTAGTCGCCGGAGGCGACCACCCTCAGGCCGTTGGCGGCGACCGCGATCTGTGCCGAGCCGAGCACATGGCCGGCGGGATGGAAGGTCACGGTCACGCCGCCGAGGTCGATGCGCTTGCCATACGCGGCGGCTTGTGTCGTGCCGGCGAAATTCTCGCCATAGCGCAGCCGCATCAGGTCGAGCGTCTCGGCGGTCGCCAGCACCGCGCCGTGGCCGGCGCGGGCGTGGTCGGAATGGGCGTGGGTGATCAGCGCCCGCGCCACCGGCCGCGTCGGATCGATGTGGAAGCCGCCGATCTTGCAGCATACGCCGGCCGGCGTCGGCACCAGGATGTCTTCAGGTCGCATGGTCTGTGATTAAATAACCATTTCGCGGCGGTAGGCGAGCGCACGCAATGACCGAGACCGGCCCACTCTTTGTCTCTTCGGGAAACTTGATCGCCGATCGGCGCTACAAGTGGGCGCTGGACCACATGGCGCAGGGCGATCGGTCGGGCGCCGCCGACATTTTGGCGCAGACCGTGGAGCTTGCGCCGCGCTTCGCCACCGCGTGGTTCGCGCTCGGCGCCATCCGCGATCAGCTCGGCGACCGGGACGGAGCGGTTGCCGCGTTCGCGCAGGCCCGCGACGCCGATCCCGAGGATTACCACGGCGCGCGGCTGCAACTGGCGCGGCTCGGCGCCGGCGAAGCCGTGCCGGCCATGACCGGGACTTACGTCCGCCGGCTGTTCGACCAATATGCCGGGCGCTACGACGCAGCTTTGACCGAGCGCCTCAACTATCGCGGCCCTGAGCTGTTGCGCGATGCGGTCGGGAGCGTCGCCCGCGTCGCCGTCCGGTCGATGCGTTTCGGCTCCATGATCGATCTCGGCTGCGGCACCGGGCTCGGCGGCGCCGCGTTCCGGCCGCACGTCGACTGGCTGTTCGGCGTCGATCTGTCGCCCGCGATGATCGCGCGGGCGAAGACCAAGGGTCTCTATGATCGGCTCGCGGTCGGCGACCTTGCCGAGGTGCTTGCGGATGAGGCCGACGACAACGCCGCCTATCATCTCGTCCTGGCCGCCGATGTCTTTGTCTACGTAAACGATCTCGGGCCGGTCATGGTTGGCGTTGCCCGCGTGCTGGCTGCGGATGGCTTGTTCGCCTTCACGGTCGAAACGCACGGCGGCGATGGCGCAAAATTGCTGCCGACGCTGCGCTACGCTCACGGCGAAGCTTATATCCGCCGTGTGCTCGGCGATGCCGGGCTGGCGCCGGCGCACGTCGCCAAGGCGGCGGTGCGTAGCGAAAAGGGCGCGCCGGTCGACAGCCTCGTTGTGGTCGCACAGCCGGAGAGCCGATGACCGTTCTCGAACGAGCAACGATCCTGCCGGAGGCGTTCGTCCGCTGGTTCGCCGGCCGCGGCTGGAGGCCGCGTGCGCATCAGCTCGATCTCTTGACCAAGGCCGAGGCCGGCCGCTCGGTGCTGCTGATTGCGCCGACCGGCGGCGGCAAGACGTTGGCGGGATTTTTGCCGAGCCTTGTCGAATTGAGCGCCCACTCCCTCCCCCGCTTGCGGGGAAGGGTTGGGGAGGGGGATCGTGGCAGCCACGGCGTCCAAGACTTGCCCCCGGGCGAGCTTCGCTCGTCATCCTCCCCCGCAAGCGGGGGAGGAATAAAAAAGCTCGTCTCCACCGGCCGCGGCATTCGTCGCGAGGGCGGTCTGCACACGCTTTATATTTCGCCGCTGAAGGCGCTGGCCGTCGATATCGCGCGCAATCTGGAAACGCCGATTGCGGAGATGAATCTGCCGATCCGCATCGAGACGCGGACCGGAGACACGCCGACCTCGAAACGCCAACGCCAGCGCCGCGATCCGCCGGAGATTTTGCTGACGACGCCGGAACAGCTAGCGCTGCTGCTGGCGTCCGCCGACGCGCCCTATTTGTTCGGCTCGCTCAAGCGCGTGATTCTCGATGAATTGCACGCGCTGGTCACCTCGAAGCGCGGCGACCTGCTGTCGCTCGGTCTGGCACGGCTGTTTCGTCTGGCGCCGGCGCTGACCAGCATCGGCCTGTCGGCGACCGTGGCCGAGCCTGGCGATCTCTGCCGTTTCATGGTGCCGCAGCGCGGCGGCCGACCGGAACGCGCCGATCTCATCGTCGCCGCAGGCGGCGCTGCGCCGGACGTGTCGATGCTCAACTCCGTCGAGCGCGTGCCGTGGGCCGGCCACTCGGCGCGCTATGCGCTCGGCGAGGTCTATCAGCTCATCAAGGCGCATCGCACTGCGCTGGTCTTCGTCAATACGCGCAGCCAGGCCGAAGGCATCTTTCAGGATCTTTGGCACATCAACGACGATAATCTCGCCATCGCCTTGCATCACGGCTCGCTTGACGTGGCGCAGCGGCGCAAGGTCGAGGCCGCAATGACGACCGGCCGCTTGCGCGCCGTGGTCTGCACATCATCGCTCGATCTCGGCGTCGACTGGGGCGACGTCGATCTCGTCATCAATATCGGCGCGCCGAAGGGCGCCTCGCGCATGCTGCAGCGCATCGGCCGCGCCAACCACCGCATGGACGAGCCGTCGAAAGGCGTGCTGGTGCCGGCGAACCGCTTCGAGGTGCTGGAATGTCGCGCCGCGCTCGATGCCATCGCCGAGAACGCGCAGGATACGCCGGCCGCACGCGTCGGCGCGCTCGACGTCCTGGCGCAGCACGTCCTCGGCCGCGCCTGCGGCGAGCCGTTCTGGAGCGACGAGCTTTACGAGGAAGTGCGCTCGGCAGCACCTTACGCGACGCTGACACGGGAAGATTTCGACGCCACCGTCGATTTTGTCGCCACCGGCGGCTACGCGCTGAAAGCCTACGAGCGCTTCGCCCGCATCCGCCAGGGCAAGGACGGCCGCTGGCGCATCGCCAATCCGTGGGTGGCGCAGCGCTACCGGCTCAATGTCGGCACCATCGTCGAGGCCGACATGCTCAAGGTGCGGCTCGTTCGCTCGCGCGCTTCGAAGGTGGTTCCGCGCGGCGGACGGCTGCTCGGCGAAGTCGAGGAATATTTCGTCGAAACCATGGTGCCGGGCGACACCTTCGTATTTGCCGGCGAAATCCTCAAATACGAGGCCATCGTCGAGGACCAGGTCTACGTCTCGCGGGCGGCCGCCGAGGACCCGAAGGTGCCGGCCTACGAGGGTGGCAAATTCCCGCTCTCGACTTACCTCGCCGAGCGCGTTCGCGGTATCATCTCGCACCCGCAGGAGTGGCGTTCGCTTCCTCCTCAGGTACGCGAGTGGTTGGAAATCCAGGAATGGCGCTCGCAAATGCCGGGCCGACGCGAATTGCTGGTGGAAACGTTTCCGCGGGCCAACAAGCAATATCTGATCTGCTATCCCTTCGAAGGTCGCCTCGCCCACCAGACGCTCGGCATGTTGCTGACGCGCCGGCTCGAGCGCGCGCGATTGAAGCCGCTGGGTTTTGTCGCCAATGAATATGCGCTGGCGGTCTGGGGCCTCGGCGATATCGTGTCGCGGCTTCATCGCGGCGAGCTGTCGCTTGCGGCATTATTCGACGAGGACATGCTCGGCGACGATCTCGAAGCCTGGCTCGCCGAATCGGCGCTGATGAAACGCACCTTCCGCAACTGCGCGATCATCGCCGGCCTGATCGAGCGCCGCTTCCCGGGCGAGGAAAAATCGCGCCGCCAGGTCACCATCTCGACCGATCTGGTCTACGACGTGCTGCGCAGCCATCAACCCGACCACCTTCTGCTGCGCGCGGCGCGGGCCGACGCCGCGACCGGCCTGCTCGACGTGCGCCGTCTTGGCGATATGCTATCGCGCATCAAGGGCCGAATCGTCCATAAAGCGCTGGACCATGTCTCGCCGCTGGCGGTACCGGTCATGCTGGAGATCGGCCGCGAGGCGGTCTACGGCGAAGCGGCCGATACGCTGCTCGCCGAGGCGGAGCAGGAGTTGGTGAAGGAGGCGATGCAGTGAGGGCAGGCGCATCTTCCGCTTATTGCCGCGCCGGCGGGAATCCAATTGCTGGGTCCCCGCCTTCGCGGGGACGCGCGGGCGGAGTTATCAGCGTCGCCGGAGTCACCCTCATTGCCGATTGCGCCGGTGCGCTGTTCTGGCCCGACGAAAGCCTGCTCGTCGTCGCCGACTTGCACCTGGAAAAAGGCTCTGCCTTCGCGGCGCGCGGCGTGCTCTTGCCGCCATACGATACGGCAACCACGTTGGCGCGGCTCGCTGTGCTGATCGAATGCTACGCGCCGCGGCTGGTCGTCGCGCTCGGTGACAGCTTTCATGACGGCGGCGGGCCGACGCGCATGAGCGACATCAGCCATGCCGCGCTCAAAGCGCTGCAGCGCGGCCGCGACTGGCTGTGGATCGCCGGCAATCACGACCCCGATCCGGCGGAAAACATCGGCGGCCGCTTTGCCGCGGAGCTGGCGCTCGGCCCGCTGACCTTCCGGCACGAGCCGTCGGTGCAGCCTTGCGACGGCGAAGTCGCCGGCCACCTGCATCCGCAGGCGCGGATCGCGCACCGCGGCCGCGCCGTGAGCCGGCGCTGTTTCGCCACCGATGGCAAGCGCATGGTAATGCCGGCGCTCGGTGCCTACTCAGGCGGCCTCAACGTGCGCGACCGCGCCTTCGCCGCGCTGTTCGGCACGGCGGCGTTCACCGCGCACATGCTGAGCGAGCGGCGTATCTACGCCGTCGCTGCGTCGCACTGCCTTGCCGATTAGTTGATCTTGGCGCTTTGTGCCGGCGGCTTAATGGCCGATGGCTGCTGCGGCTTCGCCCTGGCGGGCGCGGCGCTCGCGGTTGCGTCCCAGCCGGCCGGCGGCGCTTTGACGTTGACGGCGTCGTCGGGCTGCGGCCGTGCGGTCCAGGTCTTCACCGCAAGGCGGGCGGCGGCGAGCGACTGCTGATCGAGATGGCTCGCCACTTCATCGCACTTCTTCGTCGCGTCCTGGTCGCCTGCCATCGCGGCAAGCGCGAACCATTTGTAGGATTCGGCGTAGTTCTGCGCGACGCCGACGCCGCGGGCGTAAAGGATGCCGAGATTGTATTGGCTGTCCATGATGCCGTGGTCGGCGGCCTCGCGGAACCAATGGGCGGCATTGGCATAGTCGGCGGGGCCCTCGATGCCTTCGGCGTAGAGCACGGCGAGATTGTGCATCGCCTTGCCGTTGCCTTTTTGGGCGGCGGCAAGATAGAGGTCGCGCGCGGCGGCCAAGTTCTTCTTCACGCCGATGCCTTTTTCGTAGAAGCCGCCAAGCCGGAATTGCGCCGGCGCGACGCCCTGCTTGGCCGCGCGCTCGAACCACAGCGCCGCTTCCTCGTTGCTGCGAGCGACGCCGCGGCCTTCGGCAAAGCGCATGCCGACTTCGTAGGCGGCGGCGCCGTCGCCCGACAGCGCGGCGGCGCGCAGCGTCGGACCGCCGATACTGGCTGGTAATTTGTCGCCGAGCGGCGCTGGCGCGGCCGTTGCCGGATGCGGCAAAGCGCCGGTGACGTCCGCTCCGGCGTCGGCCTGTGGCGCGGTGGCCTGGTGAGCCGGCTTGGGCGCAATGACGGCGCCGGATTTCGGGTTGGGTTCCGGAGCGGGACTGGGAGCAGGAGCGGCGGCAGGCGGCGCGTTGGGAAGCTGCGGTGGCGGCGACGCTGCCGGCGGCGTGGGTGGTGCCGCTTCCGGCTGCACCGCCGCCGGCGGAGTGGGCTCGGCAGGCGGGGTCGCCGGCGCTGCCGATTTCTCCGGCTGAGCCTGGGGAGGCGGCGCAGGCGGCGGCGCGGATTCGAACAGGCGCGACGCGATATGCAGGCAGCCGAGCAGGATCAGCGCCGCGGCAGCGGCAATGATCAATGGCCGCGACCGGTTGCGGTCTTGCTTTGGCGCGGCTGCGCCTTTGGCGGTGGCCTGCGCCGCCGGAGCCGCGGCAGCGGCCTGCGCGGCCCGCCGCGCGGCTGCGATGAAATTCGATTTTTGCCCGGGATCGGGGATCACCGGCGGCTTGCCTGACTCGATCGCCGCCTCCGACGCGGCAATGCGGTCGGCGGCGGAAGCCGGTCGCCGCCCGCTTGCCGAGCCGGGCTCGAGCGGATGGTCGGGCGGCAGGCTCGGGTCGATGGGCTTGCGCGGCGCGGCGCGCTGCACTGTGGGTTCAGTCGGCGCGCCAGTTGTGCTTGGTTCGGCGGCGAATTCCTGGACTTTGGGAGCCTCCGCCGGATCGTGGGTGGTCGGCAGCGGCGGAGGCGGCGCTGCCGAATGACTCGTCTGTTCGCGGAAACCGCTCTCGATAACGGCCAGACGATCGACCACATGCTCGACGGTACCCTGCACCGCTTCGAGCGAATCCTGCGTGCGCTGCTCGCTTTGCTTGATCTGGGCGACGTCGCGTTCGATCGCCGACACCGAATTTGTCGCCGGCGTGAGCCGCGCCGCCGTGCCGTCGCCGGCCATCGTGCGAATCTGGTCGATATGCACCAGCAGATCGGCGATGCCGCGCTCGATGGCCTCGAGATGGTTGAGCCGCGCGTCGGACGCGTCGAAGCGCTGCACCAAGGTCGCGATTCGGTCTTCCAGATGTGCGAGCGCGGCATGATCGGTGTGGGTGAGTTGAACCCATTCGAGCTTTTCGATCAGCCCGGAGAAGAGCTTCTCCAGTTCACGCGGCACTGCGTGGCCGGCTTCGGTCGAGGCACTCAGCGCATTTGTTAGCGTCTCGATCCGCTGCTCGATCGCCGAAAGGCCGACATCGCTCGCCGCCATATTGGCAAAGCCGTCGATCTTGCCCGCCAGCGCGCGGACGTCCTCGGCAACCTTGGTCAAGGTCTCGTTGGAGGCGACGTGGGAAACGATGCCGCGCAGCGCGCCGATCGCAGTTTCGAGTTGCTGCAGGGCCGCCGGATCGTCGTTGGCGACGATCATGTCGACCTTCTGCGACAGCGCCTTGATCGCCGCGTCGAAGCCGATCAGGTTCTCGGCCGGCGTCAGGCCGCGCAGCGCGTCTCGCACCTCGTCAAGTCCACGCTCCAGCCCGGCGATGGCGTCGCCGTCGACGCCGCATTGCCGGCCGTGCTCGATGCGTTGCCCGAGCGCTTTGACCTCGATCTCGAGCGATTCCACGGCGCGGCGCGGCAGCGCCTCGGTGATCAGGTGCGCGATCTCGGTCAGATCGGAACGAATGGCCGCAACCGAGCTTTCCAGTTCGCTCGACGGCCGCAGCGCTTCGATTCGCGCCGTTATTTCGCGCAACTGACGGTCGAGGCCGCTGATGTCGACGACAGGCGGTTCCTTGGCGTGCAGCAGGCCTTCGGGGACCTCATGAAAGTCGTCCGGTGCTCGGCGCGGCAGTTCGGATGCAAGGCGCCGCGGTTCGGGCGCTTCGAGATGCGGTTTTGGGGACTCGGGCGGTGCTTCGGGCAAGTCGAGATATGGCTTTGGCGCCTCGCGTGGCGTCGCCGGCGCTTCCTGAGCCAATTCCGGCGCCATGCCGGGCGCAAGCTCCGGAGCAGCGTCGCCATCGAGCACCCGTTGCCGTGCCGTGATTTCGGCGACCGCCTCGTCGATCGACACGCCACCGTCGGCTTCGGCCGCAACGGGCGGCTGACGGCGCGCTGCCGCAGCCAGCCGCTCGGCCGGACGGCGTGGCTGTGCCGGTGCCCCGGTCAGACGCCCGTTAGCCGTATCGCTGGTGTCGCCGTTGAAGGGCGGGCGGCGCCGCGGCGGCTGCGCCGGCGGGGGCGGCGGCGGTTGGAGCGGCGCCCGGCGCGCGACTGCTTCACTGCGCGCCATGCGCTCGAGTTGATGCGACAGCCGGTCGAGCCGCGAATGAACTTCGTTGAGCTGGCTACGGGTCCGTTCGGATTCACGGTCGAATGCGGCGCGACGTTGCTCGTCTTCGTCGCGGCGGCGCTCGTCGCGTTCGCTGCGGCGTTGGTCGCGCTCATGGCGGCGCTCGCCCTGATCGCGATCGCCGTCCCGCCCATAATCGCGCGAGCGGCGCGGACGTTCGTCGTCGAGCTCGTCGTCTTCTTCGAAAAGCAAGGTCGGCTCGTCGTCCGCTTTGTCCTCGGGCTCGATGACGTTGTTGAGCCACTCGCCAACCGACATGCCGGACCGACGCGCCGCCGCACGCGCGGCCTCGCGCGCGCCCGGACGCAGGCCTCTCAGATTCCAGGGACCGCCAGATTTCATCCTTACGACCAAGCGACATCGGGAAGCGCAGGAAGTGCCTCGCCGAGGCCCTCACGGGACGAACGAGATGAGCGGCGCGGTCCTGTTTCCCCGGCTGGCGACTTTTCCGGAATAGGGTAAACAAGCCGTTAAGGAACCGCGTTTCCGGTCAATAAAGCCAACCTTTGCCGAACATACGCTGCGAGCAAACCCGTGCCGACCTATAAGGCTCCCGTCGACGAAGTGTTGTTCCTGCTCAACGATGTGTTCCACATCGAGCGCTACAACAACTTGCCCGGTTTTGCCGAAGCCAGCCCTGACGTGATCGAGGCGGTGCTGACGGAAGCGGCAAAATTCTGCGAGGACGTGCTCGCCCCGCTCAATCGTGTGGGAGACAAGGTCGGTTGCCGGCGTAACGACGATGGCTCCGTCACCACGCCACCGGGTTTCAAGGACGCCTACGTGAAGCTTGCTGCCGGTGGTTGGGTCGGCGCCTCGGCGCCGGCCGAATACGGCGGCCAGGGCTTGCCGACGGCGCTCACACAGGCAGTCCGCGAGTTTCTGTATTCGTCGAACATGGCGTTCGCCATGTATTCGAGCCTGGCGCTCGGCGCGGTGGCGGCCATCTACAGCCACGGCTCGGCCGAGCAGAAGGCGCGCTACCTGCCCAAGCTGATCAGCGGCGAATGGGCCGGCACCATGAATCTCACCGAGCCGCAATGCGGCACCGATCTCGGCCAATTGCGCTGCCGCGCCGTGCCGCAAAGCGACGGCAGCTACACGATCACTGGAACAAAAATCTTCATCTCCGCCGGCGAGCACGATCTCACCGACAACATCATTCACCTCGTGCTGGCGCGCATCGACGGCGCGCCGCCGGGCGTCAAGGGCATTTCGCTGTTCATCGTGCCGAAGTTCCTGTTGACCGATGATGGCAAGCCCGGCGTGCGCAACGCAGTGTCGTGTGGCTCGATCGAAGAGAAGATGGGCATCCACGGCAACGCCACCTGCGTGATGAATTACGACGGCGCCGCCGGCTTCCTGGTTGGCGAGCCGCATCGCGGGCTCTACGCGATGTTCACCATGATGAACATGGCGCGGCTCAGTGTCGGCGCCCAGGGGCTGTCGCTATCGGAAGTCGCCTATCAGAACGCGGTCGCCTACGCCAAGGAGCGACTTGCCGGCCGCGCACCGACCGGCGCCAAATGTCCCGACAAGCCGGCCGATCCGATCATCGTGCATCCCGATGTGCGGCGCCTGCTGATGACCATGCGCGCGTTCAACGAAGCAGCGCGGGCGCTCATTCTGTGGACTGCGCTCGGAAGTGACGTCGCGCGCCGCTCGCTCGACGCCAAGGAGCGCGAGGCCGCCGACGATCACATGGGCCTGCTGACGCCGGTGATCAAAGGCGTGCTCACTGATCTCGGCTTTGCCAATACGGTCAACGCCCAGCAGATTTTCGGTGGCCACGGCTACATCGCCGAGCACGGCATGGAGCAATTCGTGCGCGACGCTCGCATCACCATGATTTTCGAGGGCGCCAACGGCATCCAGGCGCTCGATCTGGTCGGCCGCAAGCTGCCCAAGGACGGCGGCCGCGCCTTGCAGACGTTCTTCGCTGAGGTGTCGGGCTATATCAAAGCACACGAAGGCGACGCGGCGATGGCGCCTTATGTGATGCCGCTCGGGCGCGCGCTCGGCGAATTGCGCGAGGCGACCGCGTGGTTGATGCAGAACGCGCCCGGCGATGCCGACAATGTTGGCGCCTGCTCGAGCGATTACATGCAGCTCTTCGGCCTGGTGGCGCTCGGCTATATGTGGTGCCTGATCGTCGACGCGGCGAAAGCGAAGGCCGCCCACGGCGGCGCGGCGCGCATGGAGCAAAAGTTCGTCCTCGGCCGCTTCTTCATGGACAAGATGCTGCCGGCGACGGCCGTGCACCTCGCCCGCGTCAAGGCCGGTGCGGCCAGCACCATGGCGCTGCCCGCCGAGGCGTTCTGAGAAAAATCGGCGCTGGAGCAGGATGAGTTTTGGTCGAATCGTCATCCCGCTCTAGCCCTTTGCTTGTGCATGATCTTTTCCGAAAACCGGTTTTCACCCTCGGATCAAGTCCGAGGGTCGGCTTTTGCGGGATCATGCTTTAGGCCGCGGTCAGGCCGCCGTCGACGACGAGTTCGGCGCCGGTGGTGAAGGTGGATTCGTTGCTGGCGAGATAGAGGATCGCACGGGCGATCTCGATCGGCTGCGCCAGCCGGCCGAGCGGCGCGGCCATGGCAAAATTAGCGGCGAGCTTTTCCGGATTGCGCGCCGACGCCAGCATTGTGTCGAGCATCGGTGTCTCGGCGAACGACGGATGCACCGAATTGCAGCGAATATTGTAGCCCTTGCGGACGCAATGCAGCGCCACCGATTTGGTGAGGAGCCGCACGCCACCCTTGCTGGCGCAATAGGCGGCGAGATTGGCGGCGCCGATCAGGCCCGCTACCGACGACATGTTGACGATTGATCCGCCGCCGCGCTCCTTCATGACGCGCACGGCATGCTTGCAGCCGAGAAACGTGCCGTCGAGATTGACCGCCATCAGCGTGTGCCACTCCTCGAGCGTCGTCGCCTCGACGTCCTTGAGCAGCGCGACGCCAGCGCAATTGACCAGAACGTCGAGCCGGCCGTGATCGCGCACCACGGTATCGGTCGCTGCAATCCAATCGGACTCGGAGGTGACGTCGAGCCGGTAAAGCGACGCGCGTTGGCCGATCGCCGCCACCGCCGACTGCGCGGCGGCGGCGTCACGGTCGGCGATGGCGACGGTCGCTCCCTCCTCGGCGAACAGCTTTGCCGCGGCAAGCCCGATGCCCGACGCGCCGCCGGTGACCAGCGCAATCTTGTTCGCAACGCGACCCATTGCCGCCGCCGATAGTGCCAAAAACTCAGCCGATCAAGCTAGTACACGTCCCTTCGGCGCGCCAGCCGCAGCCCACGGCGCCTGGTGGACGAACTTCTCCCGGTCGCACATATGTAGGACGCTACCGCCAAGCAGCGGTTTGGCGCACAATGGCGTGGCCGGTTGTGTCGATCCGGCAGCCGTGACCTCGATGGGACCGAGAGGGGAACGATGCCCGACGCCTTCATCTACGACCATGTCCGCACGCCGCGCGGCCGCGGCAAGTCCGACGGCGCATTGCACGAAGTGACGGCGCTTAATCTCGCGAGCCAGGTGCTCGGCGCCATCAAGAGTCGCAACGCGCTTGATTCTACGCTGGTCGATGACGTGGTGCTCGGCGTCGTCGATCCGGTCGGTGAGGCGGCTGCGGACATCGCGCGCACCGCAGCGCTAGTCGCCGGCTATGGCGACGGCGTGCCTGGCGTGCAGATCAATCGCTTCTGCGCCTCCGGCCTGGACGCGGTGAATTTCGCCTCGGCCCAGATCATGTCCGGCCAGCAGGACATGGCGATCGGCGGCGGCGTCGAGTCGATGAGCCGCGTCGGCATCGGCGCGGCCGGAGGCGCCTGGTCGGTCGATCCGTCGATCGCGGTTGCGCACTACTTCGTGCCGCAAGGTATTTCCGCCGATCTGATCGCGACCAAATACGGCTTTTCCCGCGATGACGTCGACGCCTACGCGGTGGAAAGCCAAAAGCGCGCGGCGGCGGCCTGGGACGAGGGGCGCTTTAACAAGTCGGTAATGGCGGTGAAGGACGTCAACGGGCTCACCATCCTGGCCAAGGACGAGCACATGCGGCCCGGCACCACTATGCAGTCGCTTGCGGCGCTGAAGCCGTCATTCGTGCAGATGGGTGAGCTCGGCGGCTTCGATGCGGTCGCCATCCAAGCCCACCCCGAAGTCGAATACGTCAATCATGTGCATCATGCCGGCAATTCGTCGGGCATCGTCGACGGCGCCGCCGCAGTGCTGCTCGGCAATGCGCGCGCCGGCAAAAGCGCGGGGTTGAAGCCGCGGGCCAGGATCAAGGCCTTCGCCAATATCGGCTCCGAGCCGGCCCTGATGCTGACCGGCCCGGTCGACGTCACCAACAAGCTTCTGAAAAAGTCCGGCATGACGTTCGCCGATATCGATCTCATCGAGATCAACGAGGCCTTTGCCTCGGTGGTGCTGCGCTATCAACAGGCGTTCGATCTCGATCCGGCCAAGGTCAACGTCAACGGTGGTGCCATCGCGCTTGGACATCCGCTCGGCGCCACCGGTGCGATGATTCTCGGCACCGTGCTCGATGAGCTGGAGCGGCGCGATCTATCCACGGCGCTGGTCACGCTCTGCATCGGCGCCGGCATGGGCACCGCGACGGTTATCGAGCGCGTGTAACCGTTGTCGTGCCCCGCGCAGGCGGGGGCACCCGGTATCCGAGATGTAGGAAGCAGCATAAAGACGACGGTGACTACTGGATCGTCCGCCTTCGCGGACGATGATATTGAAGAGAACAAGCATGCCCAAGATCGATATTGCCAATCTGCCTACCGATACCCGCACCGGCTATCCGCCGCCGCTCGACAAGATCGTGCAAGGCCGCATCCGCAAACGCCTCGGCAACGCCGTCGGCATCGATCAGTTCGGCGTCAACCTGACGACGCTGAAGCCCGGCGCGGCGTCGGCATTGCGACATTGGCATGAGAAGGAAGATGAGCTTGTCTTTGTCCTCGAAGGCGAAGTCGTGCTGGTCGAGGACGAAGGCGAAACCGTGCTCAAGCCCAGCGAGGCGGCGGGTTTTAAAGCCAACACGCCGAACGGTCATCATCTGGTGAACCGATCCAGCCGCGACGCGGTGTATCTCGAAATCGGTACGCGCTCAAAATACGAGAAGGCCTCGTATCCGGATGTCGATCTGGTCGCCATCCGCGACGAGGCGGGCATGCGCTACACCCGCAAGAACGGCGAGCCTCACACATGAGCTTCACCCACTTCACGCTCGACGTCGATGGCGACGGCTACGCCCTGGTGACGTGGAATTCGCCGGGCCGGTCGATG
>JASHQO010000435.1 GCA_030039105.1 Xanthobacteraceae bacterium | reverse complement strand
CAAGAGCGACGCCGAGGTGGCCCATATGGCCACCAATCCGTGGCTCATCGCCGACGGCGTCACGCTCGATCAGTTTCGCATCCTGCTGACCCAAACCGACTTTCTGATCTTCTTCAGGAACACCGTCATCGTCACGGTCTGCGTCGTTGCCATCACCATGGTGGTCAGCGTGCTGGCGGCGTTCTCGCTCGGCCGCATGAGATTCTGGGGCTCCAGCATCCTGGCGACCGGCATTTTCCTCACCTATCTGGTGCCCGACACGCTGCTGTTCATCCCGCTGTTTCAAATCGTCAAGGCGGTCGGCCTGCTCAACTCCTACTGGGGCATGATCCTGGTCTATCCGACGCTCACGGTGCCGTTCTGCACCTGGATCATGATCGGCTATTTCCAGTCGATACCCAAGGAGCTTGACGAGGCAGCGCTGATCGACGGCGCCGGCCACATGCAGATGCTGACCAAGATTTTCATCCCGGTGGCGCTGCCCGGCATCATCGCGGCGATGATCTTCGCCTTCACGGTATCGTGGGCGGCGTTCGTCTATCCGATGGCGTTCCTCTATTCGGCCGACCAACAGGTGCTCACCGTCGGCACGGTGACGAGCCTCATTCGCGGCGACGTCTACAAGTGGGGCATGCTGATGGCCGGCGCGTTGATGGCCGCAGCGCCGCCGCTCGTGATCTACGCGTTCCTGATGGACTACTACATCGCAGGCCTGACGGCAGGCGCCACGAAGGGCTGAGGGTTTTCGATCATGGCGGAAGTATCGTTGCGGAATGTGGTCAAGCTTTTCGACGACGCCGAAGTGGTCCGCAACATCAGCCTCGACATTCCCGACAACGAGTTCCTGGTGCTGGTCGGCCCATCGGGCTGCGGCAAGTCGACGACGCTGCGCATGATCGCCGGCCTCGAGGACCTCACCGCGGGCGACATCTATATCGGCGGCGAAGTCGTCAACGACCTGCCGCCCAAGGACCGCGACATCGCGATGGTGTTCCAGAACTACGCGCTCTACCCGCACATGTCGGTGTTCGAGAACATGTCGTTCGGGCTGAAGCTGCGCAAGTTTCCCAAGGACGAGATCAGGAAGCGCGTCGACAACGCCGCCCGCATTCTCGACATCACCTCGCTGCTCGACCGCAAGCCGAAGGCGCTGTCCGGCGGCCAGCGCCAGCGCGTCGCCATGGGCCGCGCTATCGTGCGCGATCCAAAGGTGTTCCTGTTCGACGAGCCGCTGTCGAACCTCGACGCCAAGCTCCGCGTGCAGATGCGCACCGAGATCAAGCGCGTGCACCAGATGGTCAAGACCACCACGATCTACGTTACCCACGATCAGGTCGAGGCCATGACGCTGGCCGACCGCGTCGTGGTCATGAACAACGGCGCGATCGAGCAGATCGCCTCGCCGCAGGACCTCTACCACCATCCGAAGACGCGCTTCGTCGCCGGCTTCATCGGCTCGCCGGCGATGAATTTTTTGCGCTGCCGGCTCGAGCAGAACGGATCGGGCTTGCGGGTGCGGCTCTCCGACGCCGTGAGCCTGCCGGTGCCGGCGTCGCAGTCCGCGCGCTGCAAGCCGATGGTCGGCAAGGAGCTGGTGTTCGGGCTGCGGCCGGAGCACATCACCGAGCCGCGCCGCGCCGACAGCGGGGGCGAATTCAAAGCCACGCTCGACGTGGTCGAGCCGATGGGCATGGAGACGATGGTCTATTTCACCGTCGACGGCCAGGAAGTCTGCGGCCGCGTCGACCCGGGCAGCGCCGGCGGTCCCGGCGAGCCGATGCGGCTCTACGCCAACATGGACCACATGCACCTGATCGATCCGCAAAGCGGCGCGGTGCTTTAACGCGTCCACGTGCAACGGCAATGAAAAACGCCGGGACGTTTCCGCCCCGGCGTCATCATATTGTGCGTTGGCTTATTTCGCGTCGTATTCGGCGGAGATGTCCTTGCCGGTGTAGTCGGGCATCAGCGCTGCCGCAATGAAGCTGATGACCGCGCAGACCGCGATATAAACCGCGATCGACGTGCCCGACTTGTAGGTGGCAAATAGCCACGTGGCAATCAGGGGCGAAGGCCCACCGGCCACCAGCGACGCGAGCTGATAGCCGAGCGATGCGCCGCTATAGCGCAGCCGCGGCGTGAAAGCCTCCGCGATCAGTGCCGCCTGCGGTCCATATTGCATGTCGTGCGGAATGAGCGACACGACGATGGCGATGAACACGCCGGTCGGATAGGCCGGATCGAGCAGGCCGAAGTACACGAAGCCGTAGATCCCCATGGTGACGACGCCGATCAGATACATCGTCTTGCGGCCGATGCGGTCGGAGATATAGCCGCATAGCGGGATGGTGATGAAGGACACGCAGGCAGCGACGATCACCGCATCGAGGATGAAGGCTCGCTGCATCTTCAACGTGCCCACGGTGTAGGCGAAGACGAAGGCGGTGAAGATGTAGAACGGCGCCTGCTCCGACATCCGCAGCAGAGCCGACAGGATGATCTCCTTCGGCTGCTTCTTGATGACCTCGACGATCGGCGCGGCTTCGATCTTGTTTTTGTCGAGAAGCTCCTGGAACACCGGCGTCTCCAGAATGCCGAGCCGGATCCAAAGCCCAATGCCGACCAGGATGATCGAGAGCGCGAATGGAATGCGCCAGCCCCACACGGCAAACTGGTCGCCCGACCACCAACTGAAGACGCCGATCGCCAAAGTCGACAGCAGCAGGCCGCAGGGCACGCCGAATTGCGGCCACGACGCCACCAGGCCGCGCTGGCCGTGGGTCCGCGACCATTCCATCGACATCAGGATGGAGCCGCCCCATTCACCGCCGACGCCGATGCCTTGCAGCGCGCGCAAGGCGGTGAGGAGGACCGCACCCCAGACGCCGATCGACGCGGACGTTGGAACGAAGGCGATGGCGAAGGTGGCAAGGCCCATGCACAGCAGCGTCGCGATCAGGGTCGCCTTGCGGCCGATACGATCGCCGTAATGACCGAAGATAGCAGCGCCGATCGGGCGAGCGGCAAAGCCGATGAAGTAGGTTCCGAACGCGAGCAGCGTCGCCGTCAAGGCATCCTGGTTGGGAAAATAGAGCTTGCCGAACACCAGACCGGCTGCGGTGCCGTAGAGAAAGAAGTCGTACCACTCGATCGCCGTGCCGACCGTCGAAGCGATGACCGCTTTACGCAGTTGCATACTATGTGCGGCCTTGGAGAGCCCCCCGGCCGTCGTTGCCATAGCCATTTGCAAATCTCCCCGGATCGTTTGCCTCAACCGGACCGGGCTTTTGTACGGCCCGTCTCCACATATCACGATACTGCAGCAAACGGCCGATGGCTATAGACCATAGGCCGCAGCAACAATTTGGGGATTTGTCCGGTTTCGCCGCCGTTGCAGCGCCCGCGAAGGGCGAGCGGCTTATTGGCTCGGCCGATTCGACGCCATCACGGTGACCGGCTGGTCGCGATATTGGTCGGCAAACAGGCGCTTGAGGTTGTCGATCTTCGGCGCATCGTTGTAGACGATGTAGGGATAGCTCGGATGCAGCACCAGGAAATCCTGGTGATAGTCCTCGGCCGGATAAAATCCCTTCAACGGCTCGAGCTTGGTGACGATCGGCTTGTTGAAGACGTGCGCCGCGTCGAGCTGGGCGATGTAAGCTTCGGCTATCTTCTTCTGCTCGTCGCTCGCGAAAAAGATCGCCGAGCGATAAGACGGCCCGTGATCGGGGCCCTGGTAATTGAGCTCGGTCGGGTTGTGCGCGACCGAGAAATAGATCTGCAAAATCCTGCCGAGCGAGATCTGCTTCGGATCGTAGGTCACCTGCACCGACTCGGCATGGCCGGTGCGTTCGGTGCCGACCATCTCGTAATGGGCGGTCTCCTTGGTGCCGCCGGCGTAGCCCGAGACCGCGCTGGTGACGCCCTTGGTGTATTCGAACACTCCCTGCACGCCCCAGAAGCAGCCACCGGCCAGAACGATCGTCTGCGCGCCGCCGCCCGCCGGCGCCGCCTGATCCTGCACCGGCGGCGGAATGGTGACGGCCGGCTCTTCGGCCTGCGCGAGATCGCCAAGGACGCTCAGCAGCGCGAGCAACGGCAATCCGACAATCAGCGCGCCGAGCAACGAACGGCGACCGACGATGGCGGGCGTCCTGTGAGCCATCGATCCCTTGCTGGCCATGTCGTCCTCCACGCCTGCTCGTGCCGCCCGATTCGGGTTCTATGGGCTTTTAGGTCAATTCCAACTACACGCGCCAATCACAAGTGACGCGAGCGTCGGTCGTGGCGCATTCACGACCTCGTGTATGCGCACTACTCGATGGTCTGGTAGCCGCGGATGATGCGCTCGGAGCCGTAGCCCCAGTAATTGCGCAGCGTTTGCGGTCCCCACACTTTCGGCCGCTGCGGCCGGTCCTGGTGCCACGGCCGCGGATCGAAATAGCCGAGCGTTTCGTCCTTCATCTGGTCCATCTCGCAGAAGAACTCGACGCGGACCTTGTCGGCGTTGCGATGATAGATCGCAATGTTATGGCCGATGATGTGGCGCCCGGGCCCCCACACCAGATGGATATCGTGGCGGGCGAGCGTCTCGGCGGCGCGCTGGATCTCCGCCCAGTCCTTCACCTCGAAGGCGATGTGGTGTAGCTGCGGCTCGGCGTCGTAGACGAAATTGACGGTGTGGTGGTCGGTATTGCAGCGCAGGAAGGCGAACGTGTCGTCGCGCCAGTCGGAGACGCGGAAGCCGAGCACGTCGCAGTAAAACTTCACGGTCTTCTGCACGTCGTCGACCCGATAGGCGACGTGGCCGAGCTTGAGCGGCATGACGCCGGCGGTGCGGCCGTCGTCCTTGGCAAACACATAGTCGGAGAAAATCTGAACCTGCGTCCCCTTTGGATCGGTGAACACCACCGCCTCGGCAACGCCGGGCGAAACGCCGAGCGCCCGCTCGCACGTCACGCCGTCTTTTTCGAGGGCGCGGGCGACGTCGGCGAGATCGGTCCCCGGCGCGACCTGGAAGGCGAGCCGCGACAGCGCGTTGCCCCGGCCCGGCTCGAGCGCAATGGCCTCGAGCCCCATCTTGCAGGCAAGGTAGGCGCGATCCTTGCTGCGCTCGACCAAGGTCAGCCCGACCACCTCGATGTAATAGGCGATCTGCCGCTCGATATCGGGCGTGGTCAGCGTGGCGTGACCCAGTCGTTTGACGCTGATCAAAACGATCCTCCTGATGCGGCGCGCGGCTGCTGCGGGGCTTGCGCGTAGCGGCTTGCCGGCCGCCGCAGCCCCAAATTCTCGCGCAAGG
>JASHQO010000434.1 GCA_030039105.1 Xanthobacteraceae bacterium | reverse complement strand
GTGTTTGCTACTCAAAGAACATGGCGCGTCAAGGACGCCGGCCAACAAATAGGCGAGGGCTTCTGTAAGCGCTTGAAGCACAGAGAATAATTACGGCGCGACGAATCGTGCGCCGGGTCGGATTTTCCGCTTCGCTTGTGCCTTGACGTGCTTCGCGCCGAGAAATGATTCGCTGAAGCGGCTTAACGCATTGCGATAGCGCAACAAACAAGCGCACAAAGCAAGCGTAGCCCGGATGGAGCGCAGCGCAATCCGGGGGCGAGATAGCCGGCCGCTCGGCTGTCCCGGATTACGCTTCGCTCCATCCGGGCTACGGCGCTTAACGCATTGCGATAGCGCAACGAGCATGCGCACAAAGCAAGCGTAGCCCGGATGGAGCGCAGCGCAATCCGGGAACGAAATGGCCGGCCGCCCGGCTGTCCCGGATTACGCTTCGCTCCATCCGGGCTACGGCGCTTAACGCATTGAGATGGCGCAACGAACATACGCACAAAGCAAGCGTAGCCCGGATGGAGCGCAGCGCAATCCGGGAACGAAATGGCCGGCCGCCCGGCTGTCCCGGATTACGCTTCGCTCCATCCGGGCTACCAACTGCGGCGGCAGCGCGCCGCCATCAATGCGACGAGCAGGTCGGCGCCGGCGGCCCGACGTCGAAACGCCAGACTGCGCGGCCGGTCTTGGCGGCGTCGTTGTCCTCGGCCGGCGATTTGCAGACCAGCGTGTAGCTGCCCTGGGTGCCGGGAACGCAGAGCCGCGAGCCCACCGAATACGGAGTGCCGGCATAGTAACAGTAGGTGGCGACGGATTCCGGATTGACCGGCATGAACTCCTGGGCAGACGCCAAGCCTGGAGCCATGCCGGGCGCCATGCCGGCAATGACAGTCATGGCTCCGAGCAAGCGCATGTTCAGCCTCAGCACGGCTCGACGTTGGCGTGAGGGAGGTCGTCAACCGAACGCAAGCCAGGTTACGCCGGCTTGAACGGATTTGCGATAGCCAGGCCGTCGATCTTCTGTCCATCCTGCAGGCCTTCCGACCGGAGCAGCGAGCACGGCGCCAACGTCGGCGATCTCCGTGGCCAATTTGCCGGCCGCCACCGCGGCAAATTCGTTCGGCACCCGGACGCCGATTATGGCCGTGCCGGCAAGGAGCCGGCACGGCGCGGTCCGCCTTGGCGGCATCGCCCGACAGCAAAGAGAGCAAGACGTCGGTATCAAGCGGCGCCGCGTTTCGCTCCGGCTCGATCCGCGCTACGCTCGCGGCGCCGGTGACGACTGCGGAGCCAGCACAATCGACTTTGCCCTCACAGACCTGCAGCAATCGGTGCGCGCGGCGATCGAGAAGATCTGCGCGCGCTTCGACGACGATTATTGGCGCAAGCGCGACGGCGACGGCAAATTCCCCGACGCGTTTCATGGCGCGCTGGCGGCCGACGGCTGGCTCGGCATCTGCGTGCCAGAAGCCTATGGCGGCTCCGGGCTCGGCATCGCCGAAGCCGCGGTGATGATGGGGGCCATCGCCCAGTCCGGCGCCGGCTTTTCCGGGGCGTCGGCGGTGCACATGAACATTTTCGGGCTCAACCCGGTCGTGGTCTACGGCAGCGACGAGCAGAAACGGCGCATGCTGCCGCCGATCGTCGCCGGCAAGGAGAAGGCGTGCTTCGCGGTGACCGAGCCGAATGCCGGGCTGGAAACGGCGAAGCTGCAGACCCGCGCCGAGCGCCGCGGCGACCGCTACGTCATCAGCGGCGCGAAAATCTGGACCACCACGGCGCAGGTCGCCGACCGGATGCTGATCCTGACCCGCACCGCGCCGCTCGAAGCGGGACGCAAGCCGACCGACGGGCTGACGTTATTCTTCACCGCGCTCGACCGCCGCTACGTCGAGGTGCGCGAGATCGAGAAGATGGGGCGCAAGGCGGTCGATTCCAACCAAGTGTTCATCGACGGCCTCGACGTGCCGGCCGACGACCGCATCGGCGCGGAAGGCCGCGGCTTCGACTACATCCTCGACGGCTTCAATCCGGAGCGCATCCTGGTCGCCGCCGAGGCGATCGGGCTCGGCCGCGCCGCGCTGCAGCGCGCGGCGGCGTACGCCAAGGAACGCACCGTGTTCGGCCGGCCGATCGGCCAGAACCAGGCGATCCAGCACCCGCTCGCCGAATGCTGGATGGAGCTGGAGGCAGCCGAGCTGATGGCGTTCAAGGCGGCCTGGCAATACGACAACGGCATGCCGTGCGGCCCGGCGGCCAACGCCGCAAAATATCTCGGCGCCGAGGCCGGCTTCAAAGCCTGCCAGACCGCGATCATGACCCACGGCGGCTACGGCTACGCCAAGGAGTTTCACGTCGAGCGCTATTTCCGCGAAAGCATGATTCCGCGCATCGCGCCGGTGACGCCGCACCTCATTCTCTGCTTCATCGCCGAGCGGGTGCTGGGGCTGCCGAAGTCGTATTGAGGCTGAGGAGACCGGGGGAGCGACCCCCGGCTCCTCCGCCTGACAATGGATCGGCTACTTGACCGCACATGTGGGGAGCGACCCCGTGCATCAAGGCTCATCCATATCCAAGGTCAGACTTGCCGGCGCTGTGCGCCAGGCAAGCCGACTATAGCATCCTTCCCGGCGCCGGCGCTACGGCGCGAAGACGGAGAGGCCATGAAGACGGAGAGGCCATGAAGAGGCCATGAGCGACCCCACTGCGAAACCGTCCGCCGCAGACGTCGTCGCGTTCTGGCTTGGCGCCGGGGCGGACCGCTGGTTCGAGAAGGACGAGGCGTTCGACGCCGCGATCCGCGCGCGCTTCGCCGCGACCTACCGGGATGCGGCCGCCGGCCGGCTCGGCGCGTGGGAAGCTTCGCCGGCAGGCGCGCTGGCCCTCGTCATCGTGCTCGATCAATTCCCACGCAACATGTTCCGCGGCAGCGCGCGCTGCTTTGCCGCCGACCCGCTGGCGCGCGCGGTGGCGCAACGCGCCATTGCGCGGGGCTTCGATCGGCAGCTCGCAATGCCGGGGCGCGCTTTTCTCTATCTGCCGTTCGAGCATTCCGAAGATCCGGCGGACCAGGAGCGAGCGGTGGCGCTGATGCGCGAGACCGGCGACGCCGACCAGGTGAAATGGGCGCTCCTGCACGCCGACATCATCCGCCGCTTCGGCCGCTTCCCGCACCGCAACGCCGTGCTCGGGCGGACGACCACGCCGCAGGAGCAGGCGTTCCTGGACGCGGGCGGCTTCGCCGGCTGAGCGCGTAGGGCGGATCAGCGCGGCGTAATCCGCCCTACGGCAACTACAACGGCGCGCGGAAGACGAAGAAGGCGCCGGCGGCGATCAGCGCGAAGCCGATCACCTGATTTACGGTCATCGCCTGCTGCAGATAGACCACCGAGAACACGCCGAACACCGACAGCGTCACCACCTCCTGGATGGTCTTGAGCTGGGCCGCCGAATAGACGGCGCTGCCGTAGCGGTTGGCCGGCACCGCGAGGCAATATTCGACGAAGGCGAGACCCCAGCTAATCAGGATGACCTGCCACAGCGGCACCTCCTTGTAGCGCAGGTGCCAGTACCAGGCGGTGGTCATGAAGGCATTGGAGCCGATCAGCAGCAGGACGGTGGAGATATAAGGAGAAAGGATCGTGGCTGGCATGAGACCCTGGCGGGATGGGCGGCGCGGCGGGGAAAATCGACGCTCGCGCAATATCGCCAATTCGGCCAACGATCCAAGTCTCTTGATGGTTCCGCGCCAGTAGCAAGTAGCCCGCATGAGCCAACGGGTCCGGCCCGAAGTGGCCGACCCGGTTGGCTCATCCGGGCTACATTATGTGCCGCACCGCCGTCGCATTTGCGCTTTAATCGCTGCGCCATTGCGCTGAACCGGGAGTATTTCATGCGCCGTCACGTCATCGCTCCGATCGTCGCTGCTTTCGCCGCCGTCGCCCTCGCGCCGAGCGTCGCGCCGGCGCAAGCGCAGCAGCAACAATTGTTGCCGCTCAAGCCGCCGCCACCGCCGCCGGTCAAGCCGTACACGGCGGTCGCGGCGAAGCCGCCGCTGCCGTACGACGACCCCGCCTACCAGGCGTTCCGCAAGCAGCTTGCCGATATCGCCGCCAAGAAGGATCGCGCCGCGCTCGCCAAGCTCGTCGTCGCCAAGGGCTTCTTCTGGGTGCAGGACAAGGACATCGCCGACCCGAAGAAGCCCGGCATCGACAATCTGGCCAAGGCGACCAACCTCGACGCCAAGGACGGCTCCGGCTGGGCCGTGCTCGGCGCCATGTTCACCGATCCGACCGCCGCCGAATGGCCGGATCGCAAAGGTGTCATGTGCGCGCCGGCCGATCCGACCATCGACGCCAAGGCGTTCCGGGCGCTCACCGACTCGACGCAGACCGATCCGTCGGAATGGGGCTATGCGGTCAAGGACGGCGTCGACGTCCACGCCGCGGCGCAGCCCAATGCGCCGACGGTCGACAAGCTCGGGCTCAATCTGGTTCGCGTGCTGCCGGACACCGCGCCGCCGAGCGGCAACGGCCCGGCGTTCCTGCATATCGCCACGCCGTCCGGCAAGACCGGCTTCATCGCCGCCGACGACATCGCCCCGCTCGGCGGCGATGAGATCTGCTACGCCAAGGACGGCGGCGGCTGGAAGATCACCGGCTATTTCGGCGGCATGGCGCAGCAATAGGCCCAAATAAATGTCACGCCGCGCTGCGGCACCATCGTACCGGACGGCGCCGGTGGCGCAGCCGCAATCGGCTATTGAACCGCGGCGGCGTCCGGAACAGAATGGAGTTATGACGCGGCCGGGACTGCAGCGGGGCTTACGGAGCTTGATGAGCTTGCTCGGCGCGGCGGTGCTGTGCACCGTGTCCGCGAGCGTGCCGGCGCAGCAATCGCCGTTCCTGCGCAACTTCCAGCCGACCATGGAAGACGTCGCACCCGGCGTCGACCACGGCAATTCCGACGACAACCTGCCGGAAGAATTCCAGCGCCAGACGGTGTTCTACCGTTCGCAGCAGCCGCCCGGCACCATCATCATCGATACCCAGGAACGCCATCTCTATCTGATCGAGAGCGAGACGCGGGCGCTGCGCTACGGCATCGGCGTCGGCCGCGACGGCTTCACCTGGCAGGGCATGCTGTCGATCGCGCGCAAGGCGGAATGGCCGGACTGGCATCCGCCGCCCGAGATGATCGAGCGCCAACCCTATCTGCCGCGCTTCATGGCCGGCGGCCCCGGCAATCCGCTCGGCGCCCGCGCCATGTATCTCGGCAATACCGTGTACCGCATCCACGGCACCAACGCGCCGGAGACCATCGGTCAGGCCGTGTCGTCCGGCTGCTTCCGGCTGGTCAACGACGACGTCATCGATCTCTACGATCGCGTGCCGGTCGGCACCAAGGTGATCGTCCGGCAGAATTAGCGCAGCGTGTCCCGGATGCGGTGCAGCGCGCAGCGGTGCACCGCATCCGGGATCGTCCCACAGTCAGAATCTGCGACGCTCCCGGGTCTGCAGCGCACCACTTCGTGCTGCGCTGCGCCCGGGAAACAATGCAGCGGCTACCGCGCCTGTTGCGCCGCGCTCGCGACCGACTGTGCGGTCTGGCCGAACAAAATCGCGCGCTCTTCGGCGGTGCGGATGCCGCCCTGGCCGGGATTGATCTTCGGCGTCCATTCGTAGGC
>JASHQO010000433.1 GCA_030039105.1 Xanthobacteraceae bacterium | reverse complement strand
CTTGTCCCGCCGCTGAAATAGTTCGAACGGCGGAGTGTCGAGCGCGAAGCCGTTCTGTTTGACGGTAATGCCCAGTGCCTCGCAAAGCCGGCCGGGCCCCGAGCAAAGAAGCCTTGCTTCGGCCACACCGCGCCGCCGGCGCATGGTCGCCAAGCCCTCGGTCGGCTCAAGCGCGCGGATAAGTACGGCGCTGGCCGAGCCTTTCGGCTCGCAGACGAAGTTCAGGCACCAGTGAATGCCGTAGGACCGATAGACATAGGCGTAGCCGGGCGGACCGAACATGACGGCGTTTCGCGGCGTCGGCCCGCGAAAGCTGTGCGCCGCCGGATCGGTATGGTGGTAGGCCTCGACTTCGACGATGCGGCCGCCGACGCCGTCGAACAGCAGCGTCGCGCCGATCAGGTCGGGCGCGACCGCATGCACGCTCCTTCTGAAAAAAGCCCGACTCAGCGCCTTCACCATCGGGCCAATAGTCGCAAGCCGGGCGGCACTTGGTAAATCGGTCGTTAATTCCTACGTGGCAAAGGCCGTTGAATCTGTGGCTCCCGCGCAACAGCTTGGGAACATTTAGCTCTTTCGGCGCGTTGAGGTCTCTTGGCGCCGCTTTTTAGCCATAGGATTTTTCGACACCGATGGCCGTGATTGCCGAGTGGCGCGGAGTCACGCCGTTCGGGACTTCCGATTTTCAGGGCGCTCCGGGCGTCTGGTCGGAAGGCAAGGGGCGAGGGGCTCAGTTGGCCCCGATGAGTGCGATGGACGCCAGGACCGATCTGAAAGCGAGACTGCCGAGCCGCCACGCTACCGAGGGCGCCGAGCGCGCGCCGTACCGCGCCTTCTATTACGCCATGGGGGCGGCGCGGGAACAGATCCACCAGCCGGCCATCGCCAACGAACACGGCGTTAAATTCGACATTTTCTTCGATTGTGCCGAAATCCTCAAAAAGACCCCGTATATCGCGGATTTGAAACCGTCTGGCCGCTATGTCGCCAAAGACATGTTCGAAGCTGGCGGCGTTCCGCTGCTCATGAAGACCCTGCTCGACCGTGGCTATCTTCATAGCGACTACCCGACCGTCGCCGGCCGCGCGGTCGCGCAGAACCTGAAGGCGGCTAGGTGGAACTCAGAGCAGGACATGCGCCCGGCGGATAAGCTCATCCCGCCGACCGGCGATGTGGTGGGGCTTCGCGGCAATCTCGCTCCTGACGGCGCCATTGTTAAGGTTGCCACCATGGCGGGCTTGCGTTTCACCGGGCCAGCGCGTTGTTTCGATGGCGAGGAAGCCTGCTTCGAAGCTGTAAAAAATAGAACGTATCGGGAAGGCGACGTGTTGGTAATTCGGTACGAGGGTCCCAGGGGCGGCCCCGGCAGGCGTGAGATGGCGTCGATCACCGCGGCTTTGTACGGCCAGGGCATGGGCGGCAAGGTCGCC
This sequence comes from Xanthobacteraceae bacterium, assembly GCA_030039105.1. Lineage (GTDB taxonomy): Bacteria > Pseudomonadota > Alphaproteobacteria > Rhizobiales > Xanthobacteraceae > BOG-931. The sequence goes on along the minus strand of JASHQO010000433.1, from coordinate 2,830 downwards.
CTCATCACCGATAGCTGTTGGTCCGGTGCGAGTCGCGGCTTCTGTGTCGGCCATGTCGGTCCCGAAGCCGCTATCGGAGGCCCGGTCGGCCTGCTTCGCAATGGCGATATCATTGAGCTCGATGCCGGGCAGGGCACCCTCGATGTCCGGCTGAGCGACGCCGAGCTCGCCGCCCGCACGAAGGCCTGGAAGGCGCGGCAGGAGGAGTTCACCCCCGGCTATTTGTGGAAATACGCCCAGCGGGTGGGACCGGCACGCGATGGCGCGGCGACCCATCCGGGCGGCAATGCCGAGAAGTCGTGCCATGCGGGTATCTGACCGCGCATCTTGCCTCGTCACCGGCGGCAAGGGCATCGCCCTTGTCAGCGGGCTTTGCATTGCCGCGGGGCTTGGCTTCGGCACGGCACGCGGCCCGGTGCTCGGCCTGACCATCCAACCGGCCTTCGCCTTCGATGGCACGACGGCGCCGAGCACGGCGTCGTTGACGCCGGACGACGGCTTGCGCCCCACCAATCGTCCGCTCGACGACAAGGCCAAGGCGCTGACGGCGTTGCAATACGCGGCAGACCAAGGCCAACCGGCGGCGCAGTGGAAGCTCGGCCGCATGTACGCCGACGGCGATGGCGTGCCGCAGGACCAGATTCGCGCCTTCAATTACTTCAGCGAGATTGCCAACACCCATCCCGACGAGGCGCCGGGCTCGGCACAGGCGCGCTTCGTTGCCAACGCTTTCGTGTCGCTCGGTCACTACTACCTGAACGGCATCCCGAATTCGAAGATCAAGGCAAACCCGGCGCGCGCCCGCGAGCTCTACGCCTATGCCGCCACCTATTTCGGCGACGCTGACGCGCAATACGAGCTCGGCAAGCTTTATCTCGATTCGACGCCGAGCGACCCGCACGAGGCGGCGCGCTGGTTCCAGCTCGCGGCCAACAAGGGCCAGTGCCGCGCCGAAGCCGTGCTCGGCGACATCCTGTTCAAGGGCCAGTACGTGCCGCGGCAGGCCGCGCGCGGCCTGATGTGGCTGACGTTGAGCAAGGACTGCGCCGGCTCCGACGAGACCTGGGTCAAGCCGCTCTACGACAACGCGGTGCGCCGCGCCAGCGACGACGAGCGCGCCATGGCGCTGGTCTATCTCGAGGATTGGCTGAAGGGCCGGCGGGAATAAAAGCCGTCATTGCGCAACCTGTTATCGGGCCGCGCGACTTCGCGGCCCGTTGGCTCCTGGCAATGGCGAGTTACTTCGCCGCGACATCCAGATCGATCCACACCGGCACGTGGTCCGACGGCTTCTCCCAGCTACGCACGTGCTTGTCGATGCCGACGTCGCCGAGCCTGTCGGCGGCAAGCGGCGACAGCAGCAGATGATCGATGCGGATGCCGTTGTTCTTCTGCCAGGCGCCGGCCTGGTAATCCCAGAACGTATAGAGCCCGGGCTCGTCGCTGGTGGCGCGCACCGCGTCGGTCAGGCCGAGATTCATCAGTGCACGGAATTCGTCGCGGGTCTGCGGCAGGAATAGCGCATCGTTGACCCAGGCTTGCGGGTTGCGGGCATCGGCAGTGGTCGGAATGACGTTGTAGTCGCCGGCCATGATCAGCGGCTCCTCCAGCGCCAGTCGGGCACGGGCGTACGCCGACAACCGTTTCATCCAGCCGATCTTGTAGGTGTACTTCTCGGTGGCTGGCGGATTGCCGTTCGGCAGGTAAATACTGGCCACCCGCAGCGCGCCGTCCTTGGTCGACATCACGCCTTCGATGAAGCGGGCGTGGTCGTCCCGATCGTCGCCGGGCAGGCCGCTATTGACCTCGTCGAATGGAAACTTCGACAGCAACGCGACGCCATTGAAAGTCTTCTGGCCGTGCACGGCGACGTTATAGCCGGCCGACTCGAATTCGAGCCGTGGAAACGCGTCGTCGACGCATTTGGTTTCCTGCAGGCAGACGATGTCGGGCTGGCGTTCCTTCAGCCACGCCAGCGCGGAATCGATGCGCTGCTTGATCGAGTTGACGTTCCAGGTAGCGATGCGCATGGTTTAGTGACGCATGACCTTTTGCGAAAACCGGTACCCGCTTTTCGGGATCATGCACGTAAGTCTAGCCGATGCTAGAGCGCAAAGCTCGTGCCGCAGCCGCAGGACGCGGTCGCCTGTGGATTGTTGACCTTGAAGGATGAACCGATCAGGTCGTCGACGAAATCGATCTCGCTGCCGGCCATGTAGTTGAGCGAGACCGGATCGATCAGCACCGTGGCGCCGCTCTTCTCGATGACGATGTCGTCGTCGGCGCGGTCGCGCTCGGTGTCGAATTTGTACTGGAAGCCGGAGCAGCCGCCGCCCTCGACGCTAACGCGCAGCATGGTGCCGGCCGGCTCGCGGCCGAGAATTTCGCCGATCCTCCGCGCCGCCCGCTCTGTCACGGTGACGTTGGCCGTCATGGAATAAACTCCCGCCGGGAATTGCAAAGCGTTGCCACGGCGCCACCCTGATAGTTAAGTGCGGCTCGGGCCGAGGTCAATTGCAGCGGCTAGGCAGATCGATGGCGATGGATGGCACCTTCCGTGCGCCCTATGCGTGCGACCCGGCACAAAGCCGCGGCCGGCTGCACCAGGAGGCTCCCAGTAAAAGCCGCAGCCCGTTTCGCCGCGACTGCGACCGCATCATCCACGCCACCGCCTTCCGCCGCCTCAAGCACAAGACCCAGGTATTCGTGTTCGACGAGGGCGACCACTACCGCACCCGGCTCACTCATACTTTGGAGGTCACGCAGATATCGCGGGCGCTGGCGCGCGCGCTCGGCCTCGATGAGGATTTGGCCGAAGCGCTGGCGCTCG
>JASHQO010000039.1 GCA_030039105.1 Xanthobacteraceae bacterium | reverse complement strand
CCATGGTCGAAGGCGTCAAGGCGCTCGGGCTCGAAACCTGCGCGACGCTCGGTATGCTGACCGCCGACCAGGCGCGGCGGCTGAAAGCCTCCGGCCTCGACTTCTATAATCACAACCTCGACACCTCGCCGGAGTTTTATGGCGAGATCATCACCACGCGCACCTATCGGGATCGCCTGGAGACCCTGGCGCGCGTGCGCGACGCCGGCATCCACGTCTGCTGCGGCGGCATCGTCGGCATGGGCGAAAGCCGCGAGGACCGCGTCGGCATGATCGCGACGCTCGCCAGCCTGCCGGCGCATCCGGAATCGGTGCCGATCAACATGCTGGTCAAGGTCAAGGGCACGCCGCTCGTCGACACGCCGGCGCTCGACCCGCTTGAATTCGTCCGCACGGTCGCGGTGGCGCGGATCACCATGCCGCGCTCGATGGTGCGCCTCTCCGCCGGTCGCGAGGACATGAGCGAGGAGACGCAGGCGCTGTGCTTTTTGGCCGGCGCCAACTCGATCTTCTACGGGCCGAAGCTTTTGACGACGCCGAATCCGGGGCGTGATCGGGACCGGGAGATGATGGAGCGGCTGGGGCTGAGCGCTCTGGAGTCATAGCCAGAGTGCTTGTTGATCGTATACCGGTATTCGGTATAAATTGGGATTGATGATCCGATCATTTGGCGACAGGCTCACCGAAGCGCTGTTCGGCGACGAGCGGGTTCGCCAATTTGAAGGGATCTCGCGCAGAGCAAAGCGTAAACTCGAGGCAGTCAATGCAGCGAGTCGCCTGGAGGATTTGATGGCCGCCGTCAAACCGACTGGAGAAGCTCAGGGGCAATCTGAAAGAATTTCACTCGATCCGCATCAACGATCAATGGCGAGTGATCTTCAAGTGGATCAATGGCGAGCCGCATGAGGTTCGAATCGTAGATTATCATTGAGGTGAGAGAAACATGGCTAAGAATGAATTTGCACCCGTTACGCCGGGCGAAATGTTGAAGGAGGAATTTCTGGCGGAATATCGTCTGTCACAAAGCCAACTCGCGAAAGCCATTGGAATTTCGCCAAACCGGATTGCAGATATTGTCAACAATCGGCGACGAATTACAGCTGACACGGCGCTGAGGCTCAGCCTGTACTTTGGCAATAGTCCGGAATTCTGGATGAATCTTCAGACCCACTACGATCTGAAACTGGCACGTCGGAATCTGAAGCCGCGACAGGTAAAGCGCATCAAGGCGCTTGCCGCCGCGTAGCGTTCATACTCCGGCAGCGCCGCCGTCGGCGCGCGGATCGTGGGCGCCCTCCAGCATGCCGTCCGGATGCAGCACCACGGCGCCGGCATGGCCCATGATGTCGGAGTAGGGCTCGGACAAAACCTCGACTTCGTGGCCGGCCGATTCGAGCGCGTCGATGAGGTTGCCGTCGAAGCGCGGCTCGAGGCGCAGCGCCGTGCGCGTGGCGCCCCAGGTGCGGCCGAGCACCCAGCGCGGCCGGTCGATCGCCTGGTCGAGCGGCTCGCGGAATATGATGTGACGCGTGAACACGGCGCTCTGCGTCTGCGGCTGGCCGTCGCCGCCCATGCAGCCATAGGCCATGATGCGGCCGTCGTTGAGCACCGCCAGCGCCGGATTGAGGGTGTGAAAGGGCAGCCGGCCGGGCGCCAGCGGATTGAGCGCGGCGCTTTGCAGCGAAAAGCTCGCGCCGCGGTTCTGCATCAGCACGCCGGTTGCCGGCAGCACGCAGCCGGAGCCGAATTCCCAATAAAGCGATTGGATATAGGAGACGACGAGGCCCGAGGCGTCGGCGGCGCCCATCCAGATCGTGTCGCCTTCTCCCGCAGAGACCGGCCACCGCGCCGCCTTGCGGCGGTCGATCTTCATGGCTTCGCCGGCGATGAACCGCGGCTCCAGATAGCGGTCGAGCGCCGACGCCAGATGGTCCGGATCGGTCACGGCGCGGTCACGCGCGCGCAGCGCTCGCTTGGTCGCCTCGACCAGGCCGTGGACGTGATCGAAGCTTTCCGGCGCAGTGACGCCGAGGCGGTCGAACAGCGCCAGGATCATCAGCGACACGACGCCCTGGGTCGGCGCGTCGGTATTGTAGACGGTGCCGCTTGGCAGGGCGATGTGCAGGGGTTCGGCGAGCTTGGCCTCGTAGCGAGTTAGATCATCCCGCGTCACCGGGCTGCCGATGCGGTCGAGGTCGGCGGCAATCTCCCGCCCAACGTCGCCGCGGTAGAAATCGTCGAGCCCGGCGTGGGCGAGGTGCGCCAGCGTCGCCGCCAGAGCCTGCTGCTTGAGCGTGGTGCCGATCGCGGGTGGCTTGCCGTCGATCAGGAACGTCGCGGCGAAGCCAGGGACGTCCTTGAGCTCGGCCAGGTAATCCTGCGTCAAGCGGTTCTGGCTGCGCGATACCCGATAGCCGTCGCGGGCATGCCCGTAGGCGTTGGTCAGCAGCACGTCGAGCGGCAGGGTGCCGCCATGGGCCTTGGCGGCCCGCAGCGCCAGGGTCCAGCCGGCGACGGCGCCGGGTACGGTGAGCGCGGCGAGCGGCCCGCGCGTCGGGATCGTCTCGTAGTCGCGATAAAGCTCGGGCCGCGCATTCCGCCCGGCGGGGCCGGGCGCCATGATGGCGCGCAGCCGGCCGGATGGCTCGCGGATGAGCCAGAAGCCGTCGCCGCCGAGATGGTTCATGTGTGGGTAGACGGCGGCGATGGTGGCAGCCATGGCCACCATGGCTTCGAGCGCGTTACCGCCGTCGGCCAATATGGCGCGGCCGGCCTCGACCGCGGCCGCGTGCGGCGCGCAGACAACGCCGCGGCGATGGCCGGCGCTGTGCAGGCCGGCCATGCTCAATGCGCCGCGCTGGCTGGAGCGGCGATTGCCGGTCCAGCGAAGCCGCGTTTGCGCAGCAGCGCCTCGGCGCTCGGCAGCCGGCCGCGAAATGCCTTGTAGGCGTCGGCAGGATTCTGCGAGCCGCCGGCGGAATAGATGGTATCGTGCAGCCGCTTGGCCGTGGCGGCATCGAAAATGTCGCCGGCTTCTTCGAACGCCGCAAAGGCGTCGGCGTCGAGCACTTCCGACCACATGTAGCTGTAATAGGCCGCGGCATAGCCGCCGCCGGAGAACACGTGGCCGAAATGCGGCGGGCGATGCCGCATTATGATCTCGTCGGGCATGCCGATGCGCGCCAGCGCCTTCGTCTCGAACGCGGTCGAGTCGATGGCGGCGCCGGCGGGCAGCGAATGGAAGTCGAGATCGACGATGGCGGAGGCGACGTATTCGACGGTGGCAAAACCCATATTGAAATTGCGCGCCGCGATCAGCCGCTGCAGCAGATCCTCCGGCATCGGCTCGCCAGTTTCGTAATGGCGGGCGAAGCGCCGCAGCACCTGCGGCTGCTCCAGCCAGTGCTCGTAGAGCTGCGACGGCAATTCGACAAAATCGGTGGCGACGCTGGTGCCGGCGATGCGCGGATAGGTGACGTTGGAGAGCAGGCCGTGGAGCGCATGGCCGAACTCGTGGAACAGCGTGCGGGCGTCATCGAAGCTGAGCAGCGTCGGCTCGCCATCGGCCGCCTTGGCGAAATTGCAGACGTTTATGATCAGCGGCTCGACGTCGGCCGAAAGCTTCTCCTGGTCGCGCAGCGAGGTCATCCATGCGCCGCTGCGCTTCGACGGCCGGGCGAAATAGTCGCCGAAGAACAGGCCGACCGGGCGGCCGTCGCGACCGCGCACCTGCCAGACCCGCACGTCGGGATGCCACACTGGCACGTCGCCGCGCGGTGTGAAGGTGAGTCCGAACAGCCGTCCGGCGGTGTAGAACACCGCCTCGATCATGCGATCGAGATTGAGGTAAGGCTTGATGGTCGCCTCGTCGAAGTCGCAGCGCCGTTGCCGGAGCTTCTCGGCGTAGTAGCGCCAGTCCCAGGGCGCCAGCGTGAAATTGCCGCCCGTCTCCCGCACCAGGTCCTGCATGGCGTCGCGGTCGGCGAGCGCGGTTCGGCGCGCCCGCGCCCAGACCGTGTCGAGCAAGTCGCGCACCGCTGCCGGCGTCTTCGCCATGGCGTCGTCGAGCCGGTAATGGGCGAAATCTTCGAAGCCGAGCAGCCCGGCGCGCTCGGCGCGCAGCTCCACCATCTCGGCAATGATCGCCTTGTTATCCGTCGCGCCGCCGTTGTCGCCGCGCATGGCGAAGGCGCGGAAGACCTTTTCGCGTAAGTCCCGCCGGTCGGAGAACTGCAGGAACGGCTCGGCGCTGGAGCGCGACAGGGTGACTACATGGCCGTTGAGCTTGCGCTCTTCGGCTTCCGATTTCATCGCCTCGCGCATGAAGGTGGGCAGGCCGGCAAGCTCCGCCTTGCCGTCGAGGCAAAGCGCGAAGCTCTGCTCATCGGCCAGCACGTTCTGGCTGAAGGTGGTGCCGAGGCTTGCCAGCCGCTCGGTGATCTCGGCAAGCCGCTTCTTGGCCGCGTCGTCGAGGCCGGCGCCGGCGCGGCGGAAGCCGGTATGGTAGCGCTCCAGCACCCGCTTCTGCTCGGCATCGAGGCCGAGCGCGTCGGCCCTCTGCATCAGGGCATCGACCCGGCCGAATAGCGCCGCGTCGGTGTTGATCGCGTTCCAGTGCCGCGCCATCTGCGGCGCCATCTCGCGCTCGATCTCGAGCAGCGCATCGTTGGAGTGGGCTCCGGTGAGGAGATGGAAGACGTCGCCGACCCGCGCCAGGGCCCGGCCGCTCAGCTCCAGCGCCGCGATGGTATTGGCGAAGCTCGGCGGCGCCGCCTCGGCCTTGATCGCCGCGATCTCCGTCTCATGGCCGGCGAGGGCGCGGGCATAGGCGGTGCGGAAGTGCTCCGGCTTTATCAGGTCGAACGGCGGCACCTCGTCTGGCGTTGTCCAATCCGTCGGCAGCGGATTACCGGAGGCGGCGGCCGGGGCCGGCGCGGCAGGGCTGGTCATCGAGGGGACCCTTATTCCTTAGCTAGGCCGTCATGATATATGTCATCGAGCCCTCAAGGACCCAAGCCGCAAGGAGCGCCGAAAATGCCCCGTCACGCCCATTATGTGCCCCATGGCGTCATCCCGGCGGTGCTGTTGCCATTCTTCGATGATCTTTCCGTCGACGAGAAGAGCTTTCGCAAGCACCTGAGGGATGTGGCTGCCACCGACGGCATCTCGGCAATCACCAT
>JASHQO010000432.1 GCA_030039105.1 Xanthobacteraceae bacterium | reverse complement strand
CCGGTGACCTGCTCGAAAATGCTCTGGCTGGCGTTGGAGCGCGGCAGGTTTTCGGGCAACGGACCGTCGAACGGATACGGCGTCAGATCGACGTTGCCGAGCACCATCGACAGGATCTCGCGCGCCACGATCGGATGAATGAGCGAATTGAGCTGCTCGTAGTTGTCCTGCGCCTCCGCATCGGTGCGGCCGATGACGCAGCTCAGGCCCGGCATGATCTTCATTTCGTCCGGGCAGCGGCCGAACGCGGCGAGCCGGCCCTTCAGCGCGGCGTAAAGCGTCTGCGCCGCCTCCAAGGTCAGCGGCGCGCAAAAGATCACCTCGGCGAATTCGGCGGCGACCGCGATCATGTCGTCGGAGCCGCCGGCCTGCACGATCACCGGGTGGCCTTGCGGCGAGCGCGGAATGTTGAGCGCGCCGAGCACGGAGAAATGCTCGCCGCGATGATTGAGGTTGTGCAGCTTTTCGGGATGAAAGAATTGCCCGGTTTCCTTATTGCGGACGAAGGCATCGTCGTCCCAGGTGTCCCACAAGCCGGTGACGACGCGGGCGAACTCGCGGGCACGGTCGTAGCGCTCGCCGTGTTCGTAGTGCTTCTCGCGGTTGAAATTGCGCGCTTCGTTCTCCTGACCGGACGTCACGAGATTCCAGCCGGCGCGGCCGCCGGACAGCCAGTCGAGCGAGGCGAATTTGCGCGCCACATGGAACGGCTCGTTGTAGCTGGTCGAGGCCGTGGCCACGAGGCCGATATGGCTGGTGTGGGTGGCGAGCGCCGATAACAGCGTCAGCGGCTCGAAATTGGCGATGTACTGCGCCGAGCGGCTGAGCGCCTCCATGTGCGCCTGCCGCACGCCGAGATTATCGGCCAGGAACACCATGTCGAATTTGCCGCGCTCGGCGGTGCGGGTGATCTCCAGGTAGTGCTGGAAATTGACGCCGGCATCGGCCTGAGCCCGCGGATGACGCCACGACGCGACATGATGGCCGGTCGGATTGAAGAAGGCGCCGAGCCGCATCAAGCCTTTGCCGCTCATCTGTTCTCCTTCTTCATCCTCCCCCGCCGCGCTTCGCTCCGCGAGGGAGGACCGGCATCATTTTACACCCCGCTATTGATTGTTGAGCAGCGGAATGTCCTTGGCGGCCTGCGGCTTCGGCCGCGCTTCCAGATAGGCGTAGATGTCGGCAACCTCGGAGTCCGAGAGGATTTCCGGCCGGAACGGCGGCATCGCGCCGGTCGGGCTGCGCACATAGGCGGCAAACGCGTCCTCCGGTAATTCCGTGTTGGCAATGACCCGGCCGGCGCTGGTGGTGACCGAGCCCTGCCCCTCAAAACCGTGGCATTGCCAACAGCCGTGTTTTACGAACGCGGTCTTGCCGTTCTCGACCGAAGCCGCAACGGCCGGATCGTGAGCCAACAGCGCGCCCGCAGCGGCAGCAGCGAGCGCAAGATATACGCGAGTGAATTTCATCACGGATGTCCTTACCGCGGTTGCGTCCACACGTTGACCAGCGCGGGCTGGCCGGATTTGACGACGGCGACCGCTTCCTTCAGCGCCGGGCCGAGATCGGCCGGATCCTTGATCGGGCCCTTCGCCCACCAGCCCATCGACTCCGCGAGCTTGTGGTACTCGATGTCGGGATTCATGATGCTGGTGCCGATTGGGCCTAGATCGTTGCCGATATTGGCGACGCGGTTGCGGAAGTTGGAGAGGCGCTGCACGTGCATCACCTCCTGGTGGTAGCCGCGGTTGTTGTGCATCACCGCCAGCATCGGAATCTTGTGCCGCGCCGCGGTCCATAGCGCACCCGGCACGTACATCAGATCGCCGTCGGACTGGATCGAGACCGAGAAGCGGCCCTCGTCGCGGTTGGCGAGCGCAGCACCGACCGACGCCGGGCAACCCCAACCGACGCCATAGCCGCCGGACGTGCCGGTCCAGTGATAGTGCTTGTCCATCGGCCACAGCCGCAGCGGCCAGCCGCTGACGTCGCCCGACGACGGCACCAGCGACCAGTCCGTATCCTTGATCTGGCCGTAGATCTCCGCGCACAGCCGCGCCGTCGAGATCGGGCTCGCGTCCCAGGCGATGGCAGCGGCCTGCCGGGTATTGTCGCGGCCCTTGTCGTGCTCCTTGCGGATCGATTGCCCGCGCTGGGCGACGACGTTCTTGCGATCGTCGGTCAGCGCGTATTTCACCGCTTCGATCAGCGCCGGCAGCGTCGCCTCGACGTCGCCGGCGATCGGCACGTCGACGCTCTGGAAGCGCTGGAACTCCTGGTAGTTGGACTTCGTCATGAGCTGCAGGGTGCTGATGCTGATCAGCTTGGTGCCGTCCTTGATGCGCGAAGAGTTGGTGCCGACGCCTTCGGCATTGTTGTCGACGAACTTGTTGACCGTATCCCAGTAATCGGTCAGCTCCAGGCCGAGAATGACGTCGGCCTGCGGAATGACGGTCGCCGGCCGGCTCAAATAATGGGTATTCGGGATGTTGAGCCGGCCGCGCTGACGCACCACCGGCGCCTGGATGAGCTCGGCCAATTGCACCAAAAGTGCGATGCCCTTCTCGGTATTGACCGCGCGATCCGCGACGATCACCGGATGCTCGGCATTGACCAGAAGGCGCGCCGCTTCGCGCACGGCGCCCTGTTCGCCCGCCGGCGCCGCCGTCGCCACGAATTTCGGGATGTAGAGCTTTTGGCCGTAGTCCCTGATCGGCTCGGTCGCGAGACCGTCGTCGAGCGAAATCACCACCGGCGCGTAAGGCGGCGTGGTCGCGATCTGATAGGCGCGCACGAACGATTGCGCGAAGTGCTGCGCCGACACCGGCGTGTCGTCCCATTTGGTGTAGTCGCGCACGATGGCGTTGATGTCCTGCGCCGAGTGCACCGTCGGCACGCCCGGCGAGCGGTGCGCGGCATCCATGTCGTTGCCGGCAAGCACGATCACCGGCGCGCGGTCGCAGAACGCGTCGTAGATGTTCATGGTGGCGTGCATCAGGCCGACGGTGCCGTGGCACAACGTCAGCAGCGGCTTGTTGGCGATCTTGTAGTAGCCATGGGCCATGCCGACGCCGACTTCCTCGTGGGTCACGGTGAGGAATTCCGGCATCGTGTTCTTGCCGTAATTGATCAGCGACTCATGGATCGCCCGATAGCTCGAAGCCGGATTGGCCGGCATGTATTTGATGCCGAGCGTCTTGATGACGTCGACCATGAAGTCGGAGCCGGGCCGGCCTTCATTGGCATAAGGCGGAACATCGGGCGTGCCGGCCTCGGCGGCGGCCACATGAGCGTCGGGCGGCAGCGCCGACGGCGGCCGCGGCGGTGTCTCGGGGCTCGTTGCGGTCGCCGCCTGCACGGGGCTGACGGCACCGGTCGCGCCGGCGACCGCGGCCGCGGCCAGGAACTTGCGGCGGTCAAGCTTCGGGCTTGGATTCTTTTTTGGCATGGTCCTCTCCCTGATCGTTGGCGGCTGCCGCAATGCGAGCCACAGCAGTTGCATTGAAGCTACCATAGCGATGCCGGCGCGGCATTGCACGGGTCTTGCGGGTGACATGCGCCCGGCGCCCGACTGGCGCGGTTTTACATCGTCTTTACGCGCTTCGATTGAGTGAAATTGCGGCCCCGCGCCGACAACCCTCGGTGCAAAGCGGCACCCGAATTGAAACCGCCAGTTAACAAATTTCCACCAATGATGCCCGACCCACATCGGCACTTGGGCCCGGAAAATGAGCGCAACAGCGGCGCAGTCCTCCACCGTTGCAGCAACCGCAGAGGCGCAAGGCGGCGAGGCGCGCGCCCCGCTTTGCTTCGTCGTCGATTCCGACGCCAGCATCCGCCATTTCCTGTCGCTGATCCTGCACGGCTCCGGCATCGACACCGAGGAATTTCCCGACGGCATGGCGGTGCGGCCGGCACTCGCGCGCCGCCAGCCGAAGCTGATCTTCCTCAACATTGCGCTCGAATCCGCCGACGCCATCGAATGCGTCATCGCGCTCGGCCGCGCCGGTTACGGCGGCGCCGTACAGTTGATGAGCAACCGCGGCTCGGCGGTGCTCGCCCACGTCAAGAGCGTCGGCGAGCAGCATCACCTGCGCATGATGCCGGTGCTGAAGAAGCCGTTCGAGACCGGCGTCGTGCTCAAGGTCCTACAGGAGCTGCGATTGGGCGAGCCGCCGGCGGTTGCCGGCCGCGTCGACCTCGACGAAGCCTTGAACAAGGGCTGGATCGAATTCTGGTATCAGCCGAAGATCGACCTGCGCAAGAAGCAGCTAGTCGGAGTCGAAGCTTTTGCCCGCGCACGCCATCCCGAGAACGGCGTGCTGATGCCGAACGCGTTCATGCCCGGCGCCAGCGAGATCGACCTGATCAAATTGTCCGAACTGGCGCTCGATCAGGCGCTGAAAGCGAACCTCAATTTCTCCAAGCTCGGCGTCAGCCTGCGGCTCGCCGTGAACATTCCGATCAATGCGCTGGTCAAGGTTCCGATCGCCCACATCGTGGAGAGCCACCGCGCCAAGTTCGAAAAGTGGCCGGGCGTGGTCGTCGACATTCCCGAAGAGCAGATCGTCGCCGACCTGGCGCTCGCCAACGACATCACCAAGAAGCTGTCGCATCTCGACGTCAGCCTTGCGGTCGACGATTTCGGCCGCGGCTATTCCTCGCTGGCGCGCTTGAAGGAATTGCCGTTTTCCGAGCTGAAGCTCGACCGCGCCTTCGTCACCGATTGCGGCAGCGACAAGGTCAACGCGCCGTTGTGCAAGACCGTGATCGACCTGGCGCACAATTTCGGTAGCTGCGCGGTCGCCGTCGGCATCGAGAAGGCGTCCGACGCGCTGGCCCTGGTCAGCATGGGCTGCGATTACGGCCAGGGCTTTTTGCTCGGCCAGCCGATGCCCGAGGAGCGTTTCATCTCGCTGTTGCGGCAGCGCGCCAACCCGCGGCCCAAGAGCGCACCCGCCAAGCCCGTCGTGCCGGTGCGCCGCGCCGCCGCGCCGCGCTAAAGCAAAATCGCTTCAAGTCGAAGCGATTTTCGCTCTGGCATTTTGGTGGAGCGTGATCTTTTCGGAAAACCGGTTTCCGCTTTTCCGGATCATGCCTAGTGCGTCCAGGGGCTGCGCCGGGTATAGGCGAAATTGTCCGAATAGGCGATGCGCGCCCGCTTCTGCGGCGTGCTGTCGAAGGCCTGGTAGGCGATGCCGTTTTGCTCGCAGTAGGCGATCGCCTCCTCCTTGGTGTCGAAGTGCAGCCGCACCTGCTGCTTCATGTCGCCGGACGAGGTCCAGCCCATCAGCGGCTCGACCATGCGGGGCTGCTCCGGCTCGTAGTCGAGCACCCACTCCTTGGTCTTGGCGGTGCCCGACTGCATCGCGGTGCGGGCCGGCTTGTAGATGCGCGCCGTCATGGCCTTTGCGTTTGCCTTTGCGTTTCTCGTGTCGTGAACGATGTCCAACGGTAGATCGGAATCAATGCAATTTAATCAGAATCATCCCCAGCCGGACAAAGGGTTAATTGGTCGGGGCAGCAGGATTTGAACCTGCGACCTGCAGTACCCAAAACTGCCGCGCTACCAGGCTGCGCTATACCCCGCTCGATTGCGGCTTGTGGATACATCGTTCGCCGGCCCCGAACAAGCAAGGACCGGCCCGGCCGCCGTTTACCCGCGTCAGCGGCACTTGCCGAAGAATGCGCCGGTGACGCAATCGCCCGGCTTGATGCCCATCTCGCGCGCGGTGCCGGCGATCACTTCGAGCACGCCGCGCACCGGCGCGCCCGACGGAATAAGGTCGTCGGATTGCGGCTTGGCGTTCTCGGCGATGCGCATGATCCGTCCGTCACTGCGGATGAACAGCATGTCCAGCGAGAGATAGGTGTTGTGCATCCAGAACGAGACCGGCTGGTCGCGCTGGAAATCGAACAGCATGCCTTGGCCGTCCGGCAGGTCCCGGCGGAACATCAGGCCCTTCTCGCGCTCGGCTTCGGTGGTCGCAAGCTCGACCGAAAATGCGTGGACGCCCGAGGTGCTGACGATCTGGATCGTATCCGTTCCGGCGGCCTGCGCCGGGGTAAGCGCCAGCACGGCGCCGACGATCAAGGCGGCGCCGATGCGCAAAGCCGGCACGAGGTCGCAGAAGCGCGCCGTCAGTGCGAGATGGGGCCGACCGGACCGCCTTCGGGGCGGACTTCCGCCGCCATCATCCCCTTCGGTCCCGGGCCAAAGCGGACCAGCACGAACTGGCCGGGGCGCAGCTCGGTCATGCCGAACCGGCGCAGCGTTTCCATGTGCACGAAGATGTCCGGCGTCCCCTCGCCGCGGGTGAGGAAGCCGAAGCCGCGAAGCCTGTTGAACCATTTCACCTGTGCCCGTTCGAGACCGCTCGTCGGGGTCACAGTAACATGGGTCCGCGGCGGCGGCATCTGGGCCGGATGGATCGCCGTCGATTCGTCCATGGAGATGACGCGGAAGGCCTGCAAGCCCTTCGGCCGCGCCAGCACCTCGCAGACCACGCGCGCACCTTCGTACGCGGTCTGGTAGCCGTCGCGGCGCAGGCAGGTGACGTGCAGCAGCACGTCGGCCATGCCATTATCCGGAATGATGAAGCCATAACCCTTGGCGACGTCGAACCACTTGATGACGCCTGAGACCTCAATGACATTCGCTGCCGTCTCATCACTGAGATCGACATCGGGTCCGAGTCCCGGTTTAACTGATTTTGGTTCGATCCCGTCCGACGCCATGACGCCGAGGCTGCCGCTTTTGGCGCCCCCCGCGTGGGCGCTTCACGAATCTCTTGAGTGAAGCTTAACACTCGCCATCAGGGGGAAAAGGGTAAAATTGCAACAGGTGGCGAAAAGCG
>JASHQO010000431.1 GCA_030039105.1 Xanthobacteraceae bacterium | reverse complement strand
ATGCGTAGGTTGGAATCCTCTTTGAGCAGAGACTCGATCGAAGGCTGGACCAATTTGCAGAACGGGCAGCGGTAGTCGAAGAACTCGACTATCGTCACGTCGCCCTCCGGATTGCCGCCCACGGGCGAGGATGGGTCGTTGTAGAGTTCGTCCTGTCGCGCATCGAGTTCGTGCCGGACGCGCTCGTCACTTTCCTTCTGCTGCTCGCGCTTTGCGTCCTGCAATGCCTCCACCAGGAGCTCTGGGTGCCGCAGGATGTAGTCGTGGATCGTCTGTTCGAGCTTGCGCGTCTGCTCGGGGGTGAAGGGCTGTTCCGGAGCGGGCGACTGGGCAAAGGTCGCGGGTGCCGGAAACAGCATCACGACGGCCAATGCGAGGCAACGAAACACCTTAACCGACATCGAAGACCTCAAAGAATGCAGCGCTAACTGCTGCGCCCGCCGCGATCCAACCGGCGAACCCGCCTTTGGCCGAGTGGCACGATCGCTTTATCAAGCATCTTCATCACACGAAACGCGGCGTCGTCCGGGTGCGTTTCGGGAGCGCACGTTGCCCACAGCGCTCCCGAAATCCGTGACAAACCTACCAGGGAATTTGACGACCCCAGAAGTGCAAATTGCTCCAAAGGCCCCAATCATGCTTGAAGTTGGATTCGAACGTTTCGTCGTGAGGTTGGGCACCGGTTGAAACGACGTTGGTCATCCCCGCCGCGGTGCCGGCCGGGCTGATTTGCAGCAGGCGGGTGTCGCGCTCGGGACAAGCCCAACTCGCTGCATCGTTGACATCGCCGGTGCCGTAATAACGCGCTTCCTGCGGAAACTCGCACAGCGGCATAGTTCGACTGACGCCGTCGCTCTCGGTATCGTTCACGTATTTCGTGGCAACGATGCCGTTTGGCGGCGTTCCCTTCTCAACCCAGTTATCGAGCGCAACCAAGGTATCGAAGGAATTCGGCCCCGGGCCGCCGGAACAATGTTGCATGCCCGGCACCATGAAGAGCCGCGCTTCCCTCTGGACATTGTCGAAGCCCCCTCTGAGCCCCGCGAGTTCTTCGTAATACCTTATAACCTCGCCGGGTGAGGTCGAGGGATCGCTATAGCCGTTGTAGATGATGAGCTTGCGACCGCCATTCAGGAACGGCTGTATCTTGTCGGGATCGTCGTCCGTGCTGTTGAAGGCACGGATCCGCTCCTCATACAGATCCAGAGCCGCGGTTTGGGTGACGCCCGCCACTGACATCGGAAAGCTATTCGAGCAGTAATTCGGGTCACGCGCGTAGAAATATTTGAGCTGGGTGTCGCCGAGCGCCCAACCGTGGCCCGGAGTACCGGTGCCCCACGGTTCGCACGCCGTCGGATCGGTTACCGGGGTCGGGCTTAGGGCGTAGGTGTTGAAGCTGCCGCTGCTGAGATCGGTCAGGAAATAGCCGGGATAAGCGACCCTGCCGTTCTCATCGGTCATCGGGTGAACATAGTTCTTGAGCCCGTTGATCTGATCCTGAGTCAGACAGTTTGTCGTGTTGCCGCCGGTGCACAGCATGGTCTGGGGGTTGAAGGTGCAGATCGCGGGATTCTGGATGAGGCCGTCCTTGACGCCGTCGAGTGCATCGCAGGCAGCATAAGAGGCAGCATCGATGGCCGGCAGCAAGGATACCGGGAGACGGGCGGTCGGCGGATCGAATTCCGCCTTGGCGCTCTTCAGCGTCATGACGTATTTCTGACCGATGCCCGGATCGCCCGAGATGATTCCATCGTAGTCATTGGGATAGTGACCTGCCGCGCTCAACGCCGCGCGGCCGCCGCCGGAGCAGCCATCGTAGTAGGCGCGTCTCACCGTGCCTTTTTGATAATAGCGCTCGAGCAGTGTCTTGGTGGCGACCGTCACCTCGTGAGTGGCGCGGTAGTTGTAATCGACGATCGCTGGGATATTAGGCACGCCCACCGAAAGAATGGCGAAGCTATCGTCCGTCGTGGTGGGAGTCTGATGGCCGAGATCCGTGATGGCCGTGGCATAGCCGAGGCCGAGGGCTTCGGCGATGTCGACGGCGTTAGCAGAGGGTGAAGTGTCCTCGCCGCCGGTTCCACCGATGCCGTAGAACACCATTTTGGCGTTCCAATTGCTTGGTAGCTGAACTTGGAAGCCGGCAGTCTGTCCGTCGATGTTGACCGAACCGAATGCGTCGCAGTATTCGGGGTTCGTCCCCGCCGCTGCGACGTCGGTAGCGGTCGTGAAGGTCATCTCGGGAACCTTCAGCGCATTGAGCGCAGCCACTGAGCAATTCGGTAAGGCCGCCCGCGCCGGCGCCGCGGCAAACGTGCCGACCATGAGTGCCGCCAAACTTACTCCCTGCACAAAAAGTTTTGTGTCGGTTTTGCGGTTCTGCTTCGTCCGCATCGCTTCCTCCCTTCGGTTAAATTGTACCGCCTCCCAGCCGATGTCGGCGTGCGGGATAATGCGTCTTTCCTGATCGCTGTTGGGCTCGCGGTGGCAGCCTGTTAAAGCGCCGAGGATGCTCCGACGCGCGGTTCTCCCCCGTGCCGCCTCTTTGGGCCACCACTGAACCGGATTTCCCTCCCCTGCGAGAGTACCGGTCGAAGCGTGACCACGAGGGACGCCTTTGTCAATAGCTAATCGTCGACGATTTTCGATTTGCTATTACGGAGGTCTCTGCACTACAAGGTTGCGCCATTGCCCGGCAAGGTGCTTCGCGACCCATGATCACTTCCGTCGATCCCGCACTGGCGCTGACCATTCGGCGCGAAGAGTCGCTCACGTCGATCATCCGCCGCGAAATCGAACGGATGATCGACGAGCGCGAGCTCAACCCGGGCGACTGGGTCAACGAAGCGATGCTGGCCTCACGCTTGAAAGTGAGTCGCGGGCCCGTGCGCGAGGCGTGTCGCGGCCTGGAGCAGAGCGGTCTCTTGCAGGTCGTCGTCAACCGCGGCGTCTTCGTGCGCAAAATTGAGCCAAAGGACGCCGCGGAGCTCTATGATCTCCGCGCTGCGCTCTTTGCGCTCGCCGGGCGCCTGCTCGCGCCCAAAATTACGAAGACTCAGGTTGCGGTTCTGCGCAAATTAGTCAACGCCATGGACCGCGCGGCGAGCGCCGAAGGCGACCTCGACAAATACTACCCGCTCAACCTCGAATATCACCGCAAGCTATTCGAATTCGCCGGCAATGCCCGGCTGCTCGCCACCTATCTGAGCCTGGTGCGGGAGCTGCACCTTTTTCGGCGGCGGGCGCTGGAGCCGTCCGGCCGCATGGCGGACTCAAACGCCGAGCATCGCCGGATCCTTGACGCGATCGCCGCTCATGACGCCGAGGGAGCGTCGCGTCTCATGGAAGCGCATGTCCTCGCGTCGAAAGGTCGGAGCGAGACCGAAGCCTCCGATACGAAATAACCTGCCGTATCGGTGAAGCGCATAGCCGATTGCCGTGGTGACGGCGACGGACCTCAGGCGGTCTTGATCCAGACCGCCTTGACGTTGAGGTATTCCTCCATCTGCTGCAGGCCCGACTCGCGGCCATAGCCGCTCATCTTGTAGCCGCCGAACGGAACGGCGGGATCCATGGCCTGATAGCAATTCACCCATACCGAGCCGGCACGGATCGCGCCGGCAAGCCGATGGGCCTTGCTTACGTCACGCGTCCACACGCCGCTGCCCAGCCCGAACGTGGTGGCATTGGCGCGCTGGACCAGCTCGTCCATGTCGTTGAACGGGATCGCCGAGATCACCGGACCGAAGATTTCCTCCTGCGCGATCCGCATCTCGTCCTTGACGTCGGCGAACACGGTCGGCGGCACAAAATATCCCTTCGCCATCGAGCCTTCGGTGAGACGCTCGCCTCCGGCGACGGCGCGCGCGCCCTCCTGCTTGCCAAGGCTGAGATATCCGGTCACCCGCTCGAGTTGCTGCACGGAGACAAGCGGCCCGATTTGCGTCTCGGGATCGAGCCCGTTGCCGACACGCAAGCCCTTGCCAAAGGTCGCGACCCGATCGGTGAATTCGTCGTACACCTTCTGCTCGACGAACATGCGCGTCCCGGCGCTGCAAATCTGGCCCGAATTGGCGAACACTGCCATCGCCGCGCCCGGCACGGCCATGTCCATGTCGGCATCGGCGAACACGATATCCGGCGATTTGCCGCCGAGCTCCAGCGAGACGCGCTTGAGGTTGCCGGCGGAAGCCTTAACGATCGACTGTCCGGTGAGGTGCGAGCCGGTGAAGGCGACCTTGTCGACGCCAGGGTGCGCGGCCAAGGCGGCGCCCGCGGTTTCGCCATAACCGGGCACGACATTGATGACACCCGGCGGCACGCCGGCCGCCATGGCCAACTCGCCGAGCCGCAGCGATGTCAACGGAGCTTCCTCGGCCGGCTTAAGGATGACGGTGCAGCCGGTCGCCAGCGCGGGACCGACCTTCCATATCGACGCGCCGAGCGGCCCGTTCCACGGAATGATCGCGCCGACGACGCCGACGGGCTCTTTCAACGTGTATGAGAAGATCTCTCCAGGCAGCGAGTTCGGGATTGTCTCGCCGTGGATCGACGTGGCCTGACCGGCGTACCAGCGCAGCATGCCGAGCACGCGTAGCCGCGTGCCGCGGGTTCGGCTGATCGGCGCGCCCATGTCGAGGGTATCGAGCGAGCTGAGCTCATCGAAGTGGCGCTCGACCAGATCGGCGAGCTTGAGCAGCACCTGCTGACGTTCGAACGGCTTGAACTTGCTCCAGGGACCGTTGAATGCCTTACGTGCTGCGGCAACCGCGCGATCGATATCTTCGGCGTCACCTTCGGCGACTGTCGCAAGCAATTCGCCGGTCGCCGGATTACGGCTTTCGAAATGCTTGCCGGACGCGGCTGCCGCCCACTTGCCGTCGATCAACATCTGCTTGAATGAGCCGTCCGCAAAGGCGTGACGGGTCAACGGAATTGCCTGTGCCGTAGCCATGTCTGCATGCTCCAGAGTTTGCCGGTAGCGTTATATTCCCACATATATAGCGAGGTATGAAACGCCCCACAATCACTCTATCGACGGCGCATGAGGGATCGGCCTTGACGGATTTGAAAGAAGCTTCAAATAATCCACCATCCCCGTACGGACGCCTTAGCGGCGGCGTTGCGCCGCAGCGACTGTCCGCCATGGGCCAATAACAAGACTTCCCGAAAGGATGGACCTGGTGTAGCCCTCGACGGGGGTTGGCTCTGGCGGCTTGTTATCCGTTACCAACATAGGCTCACCATGAAACCGGCAACGCTGTTCGTCTTAATTATTGCTGCTGCTGCGATACCCGCGAGTGTCGTCGCCCAAGCGGCTGAACCAACCCCGCTCACGATCTTTGCCGCCGGCACGCTAGCGGTGCCGTTCAAGCAGGTCGACGCGCTGTTCGAGCAACGCAACCCCGGCGTCGCTGTGCGGGCGCAATACGGCGGTAGCGTCAAAATGGCCAAACAGATCATCGACCTGCACCAGGACGCCGATCTTCTTGCGGTCGCCGATTACAACGTCATTCCCAAATACATGTTCGCCGCACCGGCGCACGCGTCCTGGTATGCCGGCATCGCGCGCAACGCGATCACTTTCGTCTACACAGACAAAAGCAAGTTCGCGAGCGAGATCGACGCCGATAACTGGTACAAGGTGCTGGCGCGGCCGGGCGTGGAGATCGGCCGCTCCGATCCCGACACCGATCCGTCCGGCTATCAGACCGTGCAGATGCTCGATCTCGCGGCGAAATTCTATCGCGCGCCGGAGCTTGCGCAGAACATCCTCGCCAATGCGCCGCTGAAGAATATGCGCGACACCGAGACCTCGCTGATCTCGGCGCTGCAGCTCGGCGAGATCGATTATCTCGCCATCTACCGGTCCGATGCACTTCAGCACCACCTTAAATTCATCGACCTGCCGGCCAACATCAATCTTAGCGACCCGGCGCAGGCGGCTTTCTATAAGCAAGGCGTGGCGCATACCAAGAACGGCGACCTGGCCGGCAGTCCGATTGTTTACGCCATCACCACGGTCGATGGTGCGCAGAATGCCGCGCTGGCGGAGAAATATGTCGCGCTGTTGCTCTCGCCCCAGGGCCAGGCGGTGATGAAGGATAACGGCTTCGGCGACTTTCATCCCGCCTATGCGGTGAACATCGCGGCGATGCCCGCTGCCTTGCAAAAACTGGTGCAGCCGTGGCCGGGATCGTAGTCGGCCGGCTCGCAATTCCTGGAGAGGTTGCCTAAACAAGCTCCCGGGGATTGGCGAATGATCGGGGGCATAGTCTCGAAAGCGGCACAACAGGCGCATCGGCAGGGCGGCGACCCAAGCCGGCCCTATGGCCTTTACCTGGTGTGCTGGTTTCTCGGCAGCATCCTGGTCGCGTTTTTCACCGTGCCGCTCCTTGCGCTCGCGCTGTCACAATCATGGGCGAATTTCACCGGCATCGCACGCATGGCCGACGTGCGCGCGGCAATCGCGCTCAGCCTCGAAGGCGCTCTTCTGTCGGCTTCGCTTGCAGCGCTCGTCGGGGTGCCGCTCGCCTATGCGTTGGCGCGCACGGATTTCTCGGGCAAAGGCGTTATCGCGGCGCTGATCGATCTGCCGCTCGCGGTGCCGCATACGGTCGTCGGCATCGCACTCCTCATGGTGTTCGGCCGACAGGGCGTGGTCGGTGCACCGCTGCAGGCGCTCACCGGGTTGCGATTCTGGGGCACGCTCGCCGGCATCGTCGTGGCGATGCTGTTCGTGTCCGCGCCCTACACGGTGAACGCGGCGCGTATCGGCTTTGAGGCCGTAGACCCACGGCTGGAGAAGATTGCACGGACGCTTGGCTTGGGTCCGTGGCGAACGTTCTGGCGCGTTACGCTGCCGCTCGCCCGGCGCGGCGTCATGACCGGCGTGACGCTGACTTATGCGCGCTCGATCAGCGAGTTCGGTGCCGTGGTTATTCTGGTTTATTACCCGATGACCGCGCCGGTCATGATTTACGAGTTGTTCCTGCGTTTCGGTCTCGATCAGGCCGCCGGCGCTGCGGTGCTTTTGCTCGCAGTGTCGCTTGCCTTGTTCCTGTTGCTGCGCGCGCTGAGCCGAAGTGCGCCCGAGCGGGAAAACCGATGAATGGCGCTGCCAATGCTGCCGTCGCGGTCGAGGCGCTGACGCTCACGCTCGGCACGTTCCATCTCGACGCAATCGATCTGACGTTCGATGCGGGTGAAATCGTGGTGGTGCTGGGAC